>JBKBOP010000090.1:0-9197 GCA_046293575.1 Flavobacterium sp.
CAGAAGGGTAGAATGAAAGGAGTATCACAAAGAGGTCATGAACTTTCCAATGGAATGTTCGGAATAAAATCTTTGGATTCTGCTTTTTTGACCTCTCGTCAGATTGAGGCCGCACGTATTGCAGCCACACGTTACATGAAGAGAGAGGGTCAGTTATGGATCAAAATTTTTCCAGATAAACCAATTACCAAAAAACCATTAGAAGTACGTATGGGTAAAGGTAAAGGTGCTGTTGAATATTGGGCTGCTGTTGTAAAACCTGGCAGAATTATGTTTGAAGTTGGTGGTGTTCCACTTTCCATTGCAAAAGAAGCTTTGAGATTGGCAGCACAAAAACTTCCCGTTAAAACTAAATTCGTTATTGCTAGAGATTTCGAAGCATAATAAAAATTAATTATGAAACAATCAGAAATTACAGGTTTATCTTCAGCGGAACTTCAGGAGAAATTAACTCAGCTAACTAAAACGTATGCTGATTTGAATACTTCACATGCAATCACTCCAATTCAGAATCCTTTACAAATAAGAGCTGTGAGAAGAGCAATCGCTAGAGTGAAAACTGAAATCACTAAAAGACAATTACAATAATTGTAGTCTGCTGAAAGATGGAAAAAAGAAATTTAAGAAAAGAAAGAATCGGTGTTGTAACCAGTAACAAAATGGAAAAATCCATTGTTGTATCTGAAACTAGAAAAGTAAAACACCCATTATACGGTAAGTTCGTGTTAAAAACTAAGAAATATGTTGCACACGACGAAACGAATGACTGTAACATTGGTGATACAGTTAAAATCATGGAA
Organism: Flavobacterium sp.; assembly: GCA_046293575.1. Lineage (GTDB taxonomy): Bacteria > Bacteroidota > Bacteroidia > Flavobacteriales > Flavobacteriaceae > Flavobacterium. Next base: position 801 of record JBKBOP010000090.1, read on the forward strand.
ACTCGTCCATTGAGCAAATTAAAGTGCTGGAGATTAGTTGAAATTATTGAAAGAGCTAAGTAATTATGGTACAACAGGAATCAAGATTAAGAGTAGCAGATAACACCGGAGCCAAAGAGGTTTTAACCATTCGGGTGTTAGGAGGAACGAAACGTCGTTATGCCTCTGTTGGAGATAAAATCGTTGTGAGTATCAAAGATGCCACACCTAACGGAAACGTTAAAAAGGGAGCGGTTTCTACAGCAGTGGTGGTTCGTACCAAAAAAGAAGTAAGAAGAGCCGATGGGTCTTATATCCGTTTCGACGACAATGCTTGTGTTTTATTAAATGCAGCTGGCGAAATGAGAGGAACCCGTGTTTTTGGCCCTGTAGCCAGAGAACTTCGTGAAAAACAATTCATGAAAATTGTATCATTAGCACCTGAAGTGCTTTAATTCGTTACATGATGACAAAATTAAAAATCAAATCAGGAGACGTTGTTAGAATAATTGCCGGTGATCATAAAGGTTCAGAAGGGAAAGTACTACGCGTTTTCAAAGATGCCAATAAGGTTATTGTTGAAGGAACCAACATGGTTTCTGTTCACACAAAGCCTAGTGCAAAAAATCCTCAAGGAGGTATAGTAAAAAAAGAAGCTCCAATTCATGTTTCAAATTTATCTTTAATTGATCCAAAGTCCAAAGCGACTACCAAGGTTGGTTATAAGGTTGATGGAGATACGAAAGTGAGAATTGCCAAAAAATCGAATCAAGTAGTATAACGATGACTTATATACCAAGATTAAAAGGAGAATACAGAGACCGAATTGTTTCGGCTTTGAAAGAAGAGTACGGTTATAAAAACGTAATGCAAGTTCCAAAACTTGAAAAAATCGTTTTAAGCCGTGGTGTAGGTGCTGCTGTTTCTGATAAGAAATTAGTAGATTATGCCGTAGATGAATTAACAAAAGTAACAGGTCAAAAAGCAATTGCGACTATTTCTAAAAAAGACGTTGCTTCCTTTAAATTAAGAAAAGGAATGCCCATTGGTGCAAAAGTGACTCTTCGTGGAAATAAAATGTATGAGTTTTTAGACAGACTTATTACTGCTTCATTACCAAGGGTAAGAGATTTCAATGGTATTAAAGCAAATGGATTTGACGGTAGAGGAAACTATAATCTTGGGATTATTGAACAGATTATTTTTCCAGAAATTGATATTGACAAGGTAAATAAAATTTCCGGTCTTGATATTACTTTCGTTACTACTGCACAAACTGACAAGGAAGCAAAATCTTTATTAACTGAATTGGGTTTACCCTTCAAAAAGAACTAAAAGATGGCTAAGGAATCAATGAAAGCTCGTGAGCTTAAAAGACAAAAGTTAGTTGCTAAGTATGCAGAAAAACGTAAGGCTTTATTGGAAGCTAAAGACTTTGAAGGTCTTCAAAAACTTCCAAAAAATGCTTCTCCTGTTCGTTTGCATAACAGATGTAAATTGACCGGACGTCCAAGAGGATACATGAGACAATTCGGACTTTCAAGAGTTACTTTCAGGGAAATGGCCAATCAAGGTCTTATCCCAGGTGTTAGGAAAGCTAGCTGGTAATTTATTTTTAATCGGTTAAAGGTTCCAATAAGTGAAAACCATAACCATAATATTTTGAAAAATGCATACAGATCCAATTGCAGATTATTTAACTAGAGTTAGAAACGCTGTGAGAGCAAATCACAAAGTAGTTGAAATTCCTGCTTCAAAATTGAAAAAGGAAATCACTAAAATTTTATTTGACCAAGGGTACATCCTTAGTTATAAATTTGATGACAGTAGTACCGCTCAGGGAACTATAAAAATTGCTCTAAAATATGACAAGCAAACCAAAGAGCCTGTTATTAGAGACATTCAAAGAATTAGTAAACCAGGTTTACGTAAGTACGCAGGTGCTACCAATTTACCTCGTATTCTAAACGGTTTGGGAATCTCTATCGTGTCAACATCAAGAGGAGTAATGACCGGTAAACAAGCCAAGCAGTTAAATGTGGGTGGTGAAGTAATTTGTTACGTATACTAAAAAAAGCGAAAAAATGTCAAGAATAGGAAGAAATCCCATAGTTATTCCCGCTGGTGTTACTGTTGACGTCAAAGACGGATTGGTAACTGTTAAAGGGAAATTAGGTGAATTAACACAGGATTTTGCTGATGTTACCATTAAAATTGAAGAAGGTCAAGTAATTGTTGAAAGAGCTTCAGATATTGGTGCATTAAGAGCAAAACATGGTTTATATAGATCATTAATCAATAATATGATTATTGGTGTTTCCAACGGATTCACCAAAGAACTTGAATTGGTTGGAGTTGGATACCGTGCTTCAAACCAAGGTCAAAAACTTGATTTAGCTCTTGGATTCTCACACAATATTGTGTTGGAAGTTGCTAAAGAAGTAACCTTAGAAACAGTTTCTGAAAAAGGTAAAAACCCCATCATTAAGTTGTCTTCTTATGACAAACAACTTTTAGGGATGGTGGCTGCTAAAATTAGAAGCTTCCGTAAGCCTGAACCTTACAAAGGAAAGGGAGTTAAGTTTGTTGGAGAAGTATTAAGAAGAAAAGCAGGTAAATCAGCTTAAAAAGTAAAGTTATGTCGTTAACAAAAACTGAAAGAAGACAAAGAATCAGATTTAGAATCAGAAAAATTGTCAGTGGTACAGCTGCTAAACCAAGATTGTCTGTATTTAGAAGTAACAAAGAAATTTATGCTCAACTTATCGATGATGAGAATGGTGCAACGGTTCTAGCTGCTTCTTCAAGAGATAAAGGTGTAGAAAATGCTGGTACTAATATAGAGAAGGCTGCTGCTGTAGGTAAGTTACTTGCTGAAAAAGCACAAAAAGCAGGTATTGAATATGTAACTTTCGATAGAGGAGGTTATTTATATCACGGAAGAGTTAAATCATTAGCAGAGGGAGCTAGAGCTGCCGGTCTTAAATTCTAATTATCATGTTTCAAAAATATAAAAACGTTGAACTAGTAAAACCCAGTGGTCTTGAATTAAAAGATCGTTTGGTAAACGTAAACCGTGTTACCAAAGTGACAAAGGGTGGTAGAGCATTTGGTTTCTCTGCAATTGTTGTTGTTGGTGATGAAAATGGTGTAGTTGGTCATGGATTAGGAAAGTCAAAAGATGTTTCTGAAGCTATTGCCAAAGCTGTTGAAGACGCTAAGAAAAACTTGGTAAGAGTTCCATTGAACAGCCAAACGGTTCCTCATGAGCAAAAAGGTAAATTTGGTGGGGCTAGAGTATTTTTAATGCCAGCTTCTCATGGTACCGGAGTTATCGCAGGTGGTGCTGTACGTGCCGTATTAGAGTCTGTTGGTATTCATGATGTATTGTCAAAATCACAAGGATCCTCAAATCCTCACAATGTTGTGAAAGCTACTTTTGATGCTTTATTGCAAATGAGAAGTGCTTACACAGTTGCAAGACAAAGAGGAGTAACCTTAGAAAAAGTATTTAAAGGATAAATAGGAAAGTATGTCAAAGATAATTGTAACTCAGGTAAAGAGCCAAATTAAATGTCCTCAACCACAAAAAAGAACTATGGAAGCTCTTGGGCTTCGTAAAATAGGTCAAACTGTTGAGCACGAAACTAGTCCTACTATCCTAGGAATGGTAAAGAAAGTAAAACACTTGGTGTCTGTAACAGATGCTAAATAATTCAAGTACTATGGACTTAAGTAATTTACAACCTGCAGAAGGTTCAACTCATAACCAAAACAAAAGAAAAGGTAGAGGACAAGGTTCTGGAAAAGGTGGTACCTCCACAAGAGGTCACAAAGGAGCTAAATCAAGATCTGGTTATTCTAAGAAAATTGGTTTTGAAGGTGGTCAAATGCCACTTCAAAGACGTGTTCCAAAATTCGGATTCACCAATATCAATAGAGTAGACTATCAAGGTGTAAATCTTGATGTTTTACAAAGTTTGGTTGACAACGGAATTGTTACTGATACTGTAGATTTATCAGTATTAGTGGAAACTAGACTTGCAACCAAAAATGACCTAGTGAAGATTTTAGGTCGTGGAGAATTAAAAACAAAATTGAAAGTAACTGCCCATAAATTTACGGCTACTGCTAAAGCTGCTATAGAAGCTGCAGGTGGTGAAGCTGTAACTTTATAATTTTCTTACTTTATGAAGAAATTTTTTGAAACACTAGCGAACGTTTGGAAGATTCAAGAGCTCAAGAATCGTATTATTATGACTCTTGGTCTATTATTGGTGTACCGATTTGGTGCTCAAGTGACTCTTCCAGGAATTGATGCTACCAAACTTGAAGGTTTGGCAAATCAAACCTCCCAAGGTATTGGTGGATTACTTGATATGTTTACTGGTGGTGCCTTTTCACAGGCCTCGGTTTTCGCATTAGGGATCATGCCCTATATCTCTGCTTCTATTGTTGTTCAGTTAATGGGTATCGCAGTCCCATATCTTCAAAAGTTGCAGAAAGACGGTGAAAGTGGAAGAAGAAAAATTAATCAGATAACAAGATGGTTAACTATAGCGATTTGTTTGGTTCAAGGTCCGGGTTATATTTATAATCTATACAGAACATTACCTCAAGATGCTTTCTTGTTAGGGTTTGATTCACCATCCTTCCTTTTCTCTTCTGTAATAATTCTTGTAACAGGAACTGTATTTGCTATGTGGTTAGGAGAAAAGATAACTGACAAAGGAATTGGAAATGGTATTTCATTACTTATCATGGTAGGTATTATTGCTAGACTTCCACAGTCATTTATGCAAGAGGTTACTTCTACTTTGACTCAAGGAAATGGTGGTCCAGTTTTATTAGTGTTTGAAATTATTGTATGGATTCTTGTCATTATTGCCTGTGTACTTCTGGTCATGGCCATGAGAAAAGTACCGGTGCAATATGCTAGAAGATCCGCCTCAGGAGAATATGAACAAGATTTAATGGGAGGTAGCAGACAGTTCATTCCTTTAAAACTAAATGCTTCAGGTGTAATGCCCATTATCTTTGCACAAGCAATCATGTTCATTCCAGCAGCTGTTGCAGGTTTATCTGATTCTGATATGGCTCAAACCATAACTGGTCAGTTTAGTAATATGTTTGGATTGGCATATAATATTGTATTTGGTTTATTGATTATCGTGTTTACTTATTTTTATACAGCAATCACGGTACCAACCAATAAAATGGCAGATGATCTCAAAAGAAGTGGTGGTTTTATACCTGGGATAAGACCCGGAAATGAAACTTCTGACTTTTTGGATAAAGTGATGTCTTTAATTACATTCCCAGGTTCATTATTTTTAGCTTTACTTGCTGTGTTCCCAGCGGTAGTTGTTAACCTAATGAACGTTCAACCAAATTGGGGTATGTTTTATGGCGGTACATCATTATTGATTATGGTAGGAGTTGCAATCGATACCATGCAACAGATCAATTCATACTTGTTGAATAGACATTATGACGGTTTGATGAAAAGTGGTAGAAATAGAAAAGCAGTAGCATAACTTATGGCAAAACAATCAGCAATCGAACAAGACGGATCCATTATTGAAGCATTATCAAATGCAATGTTTCGTGTTGAGCTAGAAAATGGTCATGTTGTTATCGCTCACATCTCTGGGAAAATGCGTATGCATTATATTAAATTACTTCCCGGTGATAAAGTAAAATTGGAAATGAGTCCTTATGACTTATCCAAAGCAAGAATTACATATAGATATTAAAGCTTATTCAAAATGAAAGTAAGAGCATCAGTAAAGAAAAGAAGTGCCGAATGTGTTATTGTACGCAGAAAAGGCAGATTGTATGTTATTAACAAAAAGAATCCTAGATTTAAACAAAGACAAGGATAATTATGGCAAGAATTTCAGGGGTTGATATACCCAAAAACAAGAGAGGTGTAATTGCACTCACCTATATCTATGGTGTAGGTAAAAGCAGAGCAATTGAGGTTTTAGAAAAGGCCGGTGTCGACCAAGACAAGAAGGTTCAAGATTGGAATGACGATGAAATCGGAGCCATTCGTGATGCCGTTTCTTATTACAAGATTGAAGGGGAACTTCGTTCAGAAATCTCCCTGCACATTAAGCGTTTAATGGACATTGGTTGTTATAGAGGTATTCGTCACAGATCTGGTTTACCACTTCGCGGACAAAGAACCAAAAACAATTCGAGAACCAGAAAAGGTAAAAGAAAAACTGTTGCTAACAAGAAAAAAGCAACTAAATAATAAGTAAATAGTATGGCTAAGACAACTGCTAAAAAACGTAAAGTTATCATTGAATCTTCAGGTGAAGCTCATATTAGTGCTACTTTCAATAATATTATTATCTCTTTAACCAACAAGAAAGGTGAAGTTATTTCTTGGTCCTCAGCCGGTAAAATGGGCTTTAGAGGTTCAAAGAAAAACACTCCTTATGCTGCTCAAATGGCAGCAGAAGATTGCTCTAAAGTTGCTTTAGATGCAGGTCTTAAAAAAGTTAAAGTGTATGTAAAAGGTCCTGGAAACGGGAGAGAGTCAGCAATTAGAACCATCCATAACAGTGGTATTGAAGTAACAGAAATCATTGACGTTACTCCAATTCCTCACAACGGATGTAGACCACCTAAAAGAAGAAGAGTTTAATTTATTAATAATAAGTATAATCCGAACAGATTAACGGTTATCGAAGGATTTGACCTGAATTCATAATCACTGTTCACAATTAATTCAAAATGGCAAGATATACTGGTCCAAAAACAAAAATCGCTCGTAAGTTTGGCGAAGCCATCTTCGGTGAAGATAAAGCCTTCGAAAGAAGAAATTACCCTCCTGGACAACATGGAGTGTCAAAAAGAAGAGGAAAGAAGTCTGAATATGCTATTCAGTTAATGGAAAAACAAAAAGCTAAATATACCTATGGTATTTTAGAAAAGCAATTTAGAAATCTTTATGAAAAAGCATCTGCTGCTTCTGGTGTTACAGGTGAAATCCTTTTACAATTATGTGAAGCTCGTTTAGATAACGTAGTGTACAGAATGGGAGTTGCTCCCTCAAGAAGAGCAGCAAGGCAAATCGTTTCTCACCGTCATATTACTGTAAATGGAAGTGTTGTAAACATTCCTTCTTACCACCTAAAACCAGGTGATAAAGTGGCAGTTCGTGAAAAATCAAAATCGTTGGAAGCTATTGATCGTTCGTTGTCTAGCTCAAACCAAGTTTATGAATGGATAACATGGAATAATGATACTAAAGAGGGAACGTTTGTTAGCGTGCCTCAACGTCTTCAGATTCCTGAAAATATCAAAGAACAACTTATCGTTGAATTGTACAACAAATAAAATTGACATTCGTCTATTACTATGGCCATATTAAATTTTCAGAAGCCCGATAAAGTTATCATGATTGATTCAACCGATTTCGAAGGTAAGTTTGAATTCAGACCCTTAGAACCCGGATATGGATTAACTGTTGGTAACGCCCTAAGAAGAGTACTACTTTCAGCTCTAGAAGGTTATGCAATAACTTCTATTAGAATTGACAAAGTAGAACATGAATTTACTGCTATTCCCGGTGTTGTTGAAGATGTTACTGAAATTGTTTTGAATTTAAAACAAATCAGATTAAAACGTCAAATTGATGAAATCGACAATGAAACAGTAACTATTTCAATTTCTGGTAAAAATCAAGTAACTGCCGGTGACTTCCAGAAATCTATTTCCGGTTTTCAAGTTTTAAACCCTGATTTGGTTATTTGTAACCTCGATGCTAAAGTTGAATTGAATATTGAGTTGACTATTGAAAAAGGCCGAGGATACGTTCCTGCTGAAGACAATAAAAAACAAAATGCTGCTCTCGGAACCATTTTTATTGACTCCATCTTTACACCTATTAAGAATGTTAAGTATGCAGTAGAAAACTTTCGTGTTGAACAAAAAACTGACTACGAAAAATTAGTTTTTGAAATTAGTACTGACGGTTCTATTCATCCAAAAGATGCTCTGACTGAGGCTGCTAAAGTATTAATTCATCATTTTATGTTATTTTCAGATGAGAGAATCACCCTTGAGGCTGATGAAATCGCTCAAACTGATTCCTATGATGAAGAATCATTACACATGCGTCAATTGTTAAAAACCAAATTAGTCGATATGGATCTTTCAGTTCGAGCTCTTAATTGTTTAAAAGCTGCAGAAGTTGAAACCCTTGGAGACCTTGTTTCTTTCAACAAAAATGACTTGATGAAATTCAGAAACTTTGGTAAGAAGTCGTTAACTGAACTAGACGAGTTAGTAGCAAGCAAGAATTTGACTTTCGGAATGGATTTGTCAAAATATAAATTAGATAGAGATTAATCACAAACGCATTAGCGTTTGAAATTGTGTAAACAATGAGACACGGAAAAA
>JBKBOP010000091.1:0-9120 GCA_046293575.1 Flavobacterium sp.
GATGTGGCCGTGGAGTTTGGAGGTACTACTTTATTTAGTGAAGTGACTTTTGCCATCAATGAAAATGATAAGATTGCTCTCATGGGTAAAAATGGTGCTGGTAAATCTACTTTGCTAAAGATTGTAGCGGGTCTGAATAAACCCACTCGTGGCATTGTATCTGCACCTAAAGAAGCGGTGATTGCTTATTTACCTCAGCATCTCTTGACCAAAGATAATTGTACCGTCATGGAGGAAACCTCCAAAGCATTCGAGGAATTATTCAACATGAAGTCGGAGATCGACCACCTTAATGAACAATTGACCGTGAGAACCGATTATGAAAGTGATGACTATATGAAACTTATCGAAAGAGTGTCTGAACTCAGTGAAAAGTTTTATGCCATTGAAGAAGTAAACTACGAAGCCGAGGTTGAGAAAGTATTGAAAGGATTAGGCTTTGAACGTGAAGATTTTATCCGACCCACTTCTGAATTTTCAGGAGGTTGGAGAATGCGAATCGAACTGGCTAAAATCCTGTTGAAAAAACCAGATTTGATATTGTTAGATGAGCCCACCAATCACCTTGACATGGAAAGTATCCAATGGCTGGAAGAGTTTCTGATCAATAATGCCAAAGCGGTAATGGTGATTTCTCACGACCGTGCGTTTGTAGAGAATATCACCAACAGAACTATTGAGGTAACCATGGGGAGAATTTATGACTACCGTGCCAAATATTCTCATTACTTAGAATTGCGAAAAGACCGCAGAGCTCATCAGATAAAGGCCTATGAGGAACAACAAAAAATGATTGCTGAAAATCGAGAATTTATTGAACGATTTAAAGGAACGTATTCTAAAACTTTGCAGGTACAATCCAGAGTAAAAATGCTTGAAAAACTTCAAATGGTTGAAGTGGATGAAGTCGATAACTCTGCGTTGCGTTTAAAATTCCCACCATCACCTCGCAGCGGACAATATCCAATTGTTGTTGAACAACTCTCCAAATCCTATAATGATCATATAGTATTCAAAAATGCAGATATGGTCATCGAACGCGGACAAAAAGTGGCGTTTGTTGGGAAAAATGGCGAAGGTAAATCAACGTTGGTCAAAGCAATTATGAGTGAAATCCCATTTGAGGGGAAATTAGAACTCGGACACAATATACAAATTGGGTATTTTGCTCAAAACCAAGCTTCGCTTCTGGATGGTGAGCTTACTGTTTTTGAAACCATAGACCGTATTGCGGTGGGTGATATTCGCACCAAAATCAAAGATATGCTCGGAGCATTTATGTTTGGAGGAGATGATGTTCATAAAAAAGTAAAAGTGCTATCAGGGGGCGAAAGGACTCGTTTAGCTTTATTAACCCTATTGTTGGAACCTTTCAACATTTTGATTTTAGATGAGCCAACCAACCATTTAGATATGAAAACCAAAGACATCATCAAAGACGCTCTCCGCGATTTTGATGGCACCTTGATTTTGGTTTCCCACGACCGTGATTTCTTAGACGGACTCGTAACCAAAGTATTTGAATTTGGTCACAAACGGGTACGCGAACATTTTGAAGATATCAAAGGTTTCCTGGCCTTTAAGAAGATGGAGTCGCTGAAAGAAATTGAACAATAAATAAAAATGCACCTGAAAATTGAGGTGCATTTTTTTATGGATGTTGAATTGGGTGTTTTTTTAATGTCTAACTTTTTCCATTGTAAGCACAAATTTTTTCATCTCATTACGAAATAAATTCAATTAGAATTTTTATCTTAACGCGTTGAAATTCATAAGTGTAATACTAAGTGATTTGCATTATGCATTCGAATAACTAAAAATAATATACTTGCCATGACTAAAGAAACCGCCATCCAATTATTTGAAGAAAAGCAAGTCCGCACGGTTTGGGATACTGAACAAGAGAAATGGTATATTTCCATAGTGGATGTAATTGAAGTGCTTACCGGAACTGATCGTCCGAGAAAGTACTGGAGTGATTTAAAAACTAAGTTAAAACGAGAAGGAAGTGAGTTGTCCGATAAAATCGGACAACTGAAAATGAAGTCAACTGATGGAAAGAATTACCAAACAGATGTAGCAGACACTGAGCAGCTTTTTCGGTTAATTCAATCCATTCCTTCACCCAAAGCAGAGCCATTTAAACTTTGGTTGGCTCAGATAGCTTCCGAGCGTTTGGACGAATTACAAGATCCCGAATTGAGTATTGACAGAGCCTTAGAGCAATATGTAAAATTAGGATATTCAGAAAGCTGGATTAATCAAAGACTGAAAAGTATTGAAATTCGAAAAGAACTTACTGATGAATGGAAAAAAAGAGGGTTGATAAAGGGAGTTCAGTTTGCTACATTAACTGATATCATTACCAAATCCTGGAGTGATAAGACCACTAAAGAATACAAGGTTTTGAAAGGGTTAAAAAAGGAAAACCTTCGGGACAATATGACCAATACTGAATTGATATTGAATATGCTGGCAGAGGCTTCGACCAAAGAAATATCTGAGGTGACTCAACCTGATAATTTTGAAGAAAGTAAAAAGGTAGCCAAACAAGGAGGTAATGTTGCTAAAGTAGCAAGACTGGAACTTGAAGCAAAAACGGGTCAAAGAGTAGTGACTCCACTTAATGCAAAAAAAGTATTGAAATCATCTAATGATACTTCAAACGGAAAGTAAATAATTTTATAAACTCTTATATTCCAGACTTTTTGATTTAATATTTTATGGAGGTCATTATTAAATCCTAGTTCTGAATGATTTTTAAGTTAGCTTTTTTTTATTCCAAATATTCGGATAACTTTGGCAGATAAATTCTCATGTAATGAACTTAGATCACCAACTTAAGTTTTGCAAACTTTGTGTCAATCAAAAATATGGTTCCGAAGGAATTGTATGTGGATTAACGCAACAAAAACCCACTTTCACCGACAAGTGCTTAGAGTTTATTCCTTCTGAAAAGGAAATAAACAAAATCCATGAACGTACTACTGACTCTGCTTGGGAAGGGGTTCAAGAAGAAAAATCAAGCCCATGGGGAACAATCGTTTCAGTCATCGTAATTGTATTGATAATTATTCGTTTCATAATTCGAATGAACCGATAAGAAAGCCCCGGCGTGAACCGAGGCTTGAGTTTTATGGTTGGGTTTGTACCAATCGGATAAACTCTGATCGATAGCCTTCGGGATCGTTTGACAACCCTTGTTTCGCCAATTGGATAATATCTTGAGTGGCTTTGTTTTCAATCCATTGGGAATCTCTAAGTTTTAATCCGAACCATGCTACTGCTGAACAGAATTTAAAGTCGGGACTGCTTTGCGTCAAAGGAATCGCTTGGTTTTTGATGATGTGAACCATCTCCGTGCTCTTATCGCCATCAGGTTTTTTATACCTGAATTTTACAGTGCCAAGTTCCTGAGGGAAGTTTCCGCTGGGTTTGGTTTGCGGGGTACTGTATTTCAATTCCTGAAGTGATGTGCTAAAGGTACTTTCCACTCCATGAGGAATAATTTCATACAAAGCCGTAACGGTATGTCCAACACCCAATTCCCCAGCATCAATAGCATCATTTACAAAATCTTCATCTCGAAGTTTTCGTGTTTCATAGCCTATCAAGCGGTAGGCTTGCACTTGCACTGGATTGAATTCCATCTGGATTTTGACATCTTTGGCAATGGCAAACATCGATCCTTTAAATTCTTTAGCCAAAAAACGATGAGCTTCCTGAATATTGTCAATATAAGCATAATTGCCATTTCCCTTTTGTGATAGGGTTTGTAATTTACTATCCTTGTAATTCCCCATCCCATAACCTAAACAAGTCAAAAAGACGCCTGTTTTACGTTTTTCAGTAATAAGGTTTTCCATATCATTATTGGAACTCATGCCCACATTGAAATCACCATCAGTAGCAATAATAACACGATTGTTGCCACCTTTGATAAAATGCTCCTGTGCGACTTTATAGGCAAGTTCGATACCTGCACCACCGGCAGTGCTTCCTCCAGCTTTGAGTCGGTTCAAGGACTCATAAATCAATTCCTTTTGAGCTCCAGAAGTGGAGGGGAGCACCAATCCGGCTGCACCGGCATACACCACAATGGATACTCGATCCTTTTCTCTTAATTGTCCGGTGAGGATTTTTAGAGATTCAATCACTAAAGGCAAACGGTTTGGCGTATCCATAGAACCTGAGACATCAATCAAAAACACAAGATTAGAAGCAGGTAAGTCGTACATGGCCACATCTTTTCCTTGTAATCCCACACGAAGCAATTGGTGTTTTGCATTCCAAGGTGCTTCACTGTACTCGGTGTGAATAGCAAAAGGATGTTGATCTTTCGGACCTTCATAATCATACTTAAAAAAGTTAATCATTTCTTCAATGCGAACCGCGTCTTTAGTCACTTTTTGTCCGTTGTTGATCATTCTACGAATATTTGTATAAGAAGCATTATCCACATCAATCGAAAAGGTTGAAAGTGGTACTTGTCTTGGTGAAGTAAAGGCATTTTCTTCAAATACTTCATAGTCTTCCGCTTGGGAACCATCAAACGAATTCCATGGGTTTCCGGGATGTGGCACCACACCTTCTTCCTGTAGTTTTTGAAGTTTTTTGAGTTCTTTTTTCGTGAGCTTTTTGTTGGTCGTAATGATAATTACTCCATTTTGTCCCCGATTCCCATACAAAGCGGTTGCATTGGCATCTTTCAACACCTGAATGTTTTTAATGTCTTCTGCCTTAATCGTTTTGACTGCTCCCGAACTAACCGGTAATCCGTTGATGATATATAAAGGTTCGCTGCTACTATTGACACTCGAAATTCCACGGATAACAACTTTATCTCCAGAACCAGGAGCCCCTGAACCAGACGAAATAGTTACACCTGCCACTTGTCCTTGCAGACTTTGAATCATTTGAGTGTTTCGATTGACCTGAGAAACATACCCGTGTGTTTGAGGAGTAGCAGGAATGGCAGTAACAGTTGAGGTAGAAATGCTTTTTTCTTTTTTGCTTCTTTTACTTCTGTAGTCTACAGTTACAACTTCTGAAAGCATAACTACATCCTCTTCCAACATAAAATTTATTGTGTTTGATTTGCCAATTGAAACAACTTTGGACCTAAATCCAATATAACTCACCTCCAATTGCTCTCCCTCTTTCGCTTGAATGGAGAATTTACCATCAAAATCTGTTTGGGTTCCTCGTAAGGTTCCTTTAACTAAAACAGTTGCTCCGGGAAGAGGCTGTCCACTTTCCATAACCACACCCGTGATGGTTCTCATACCGCTAATAGGGTTAAGTGTAACTTTTGAAGTAACAATTTCGGCTGTGGCAACTTCCTGAATATCTTTAGTTTTGGCAAGCGATACTTCTGACACTCTAACTTCTTCTGCTAAAACATAATCGTTAGGAGTTGAAACGAGATCCTCTTCAGTCACTGGTTGTGCTTTTTGAGAGACTGGTTGTATTTTATCGGTTGCAGTTACCTCTTGTTTTTTAATCGGTTCACTTTTTTCAATCAGTTCTTCTTGTGATAGTGTTTCCTCTAAAACAATACCTTTTTCAGTATCTTGAATTTCAGTTTCGGGTTGTACAACGATGGGTTGTTGAGTAGGTGTGTTAACGGATTGTATCCACATGTATCCCAGTGTTGCAATGAGTAATACTGAGGCAGCAATGCCAAAACGCTGCCATAAAATAATGGCTTTTCGGTCTTTTTTTCGGTCGAGTTTTTCTTCCACTCGCGTCCATACTTTTTCCATGGCTGGAAATTCTTTTATTTCTTCTTGTTCGGAGGCTTTCTTAAAGGCTTCAAACATTTTATCTTGATGTTCCATAACTACTTTGCTTTTTGATAATACAATTGATTGATGAGGTGTTGCAATTTGGTTTTAGCCACATTTAATTGCGACTTTGAAGTCCCTTCAGTAATCCTTAATTGCTCGGCAATTTCTTTGTGACTGTAACCTTCCATCACAAAGAGGTTAAAAATCGCTTGGCAACCCGAGGGCAACTGAGTGACCAATTGCATCAAATCTTCCGTTTCCAATGAGGTTTCTTCAGGAGCCGCAGGAATCACTGCTGTGGGAACGTCTTCCCAATAGAGGTTGAAATTCACTTGACGTCTGAGAGTGAGTAAACATTGGTTCACAGTAATTTTCCTTGCCCAGCCTTCAAAAGCTTTCCAGTCTTTGAGCTGTTCGAGTTTGGTGAAGATGGTATAAAAAGCATCGGCCAAAGCTTCTTCCACTTCTTCTTCCTTTTTCAGGTACCGCTTGCAGGTGCGATACAACTTGGGTGCCATGTCTTGATACACGATTCGCTGGGCGTCTCGCTGCATCTTGCGGCAATTGGTTAGGGTTTGTTCATCTAGTGCCATAAGAGGGTCTTTACCTATATAGAGCATCCCAAAGGAGAAAAGGTTGGAAAGGCTTTGTAAATTTTTTTATTTGCCTTAAATTTAAGAATTAATTCTACACCTATGAAAACCATTCGACCGGAACAATTTAAAGTCACAACACCCATTCAATTAAGTCAAGTGCCCACCCTTTTTGATGTGGAGACTTCCGAAAAAAGAAAAGAAAAAGAACTTCAAAAGGTGCGAGAAAACTTAAGCAAACTTCAAGATAAAATGTATGCTCACAATAAATATGGCGTACTTATTTGTTTACAAGGCATGGACACCGCTGGAAAGGATAGCTTGATTCGAGAGGTATTTAAAGAAGTAAATGCACGTGGCGTGGTAGTGCATAGTTTTAAAGTGCCTAATTCCTTAGAATTGGAACATGATTTTATTTGGAGGCATTATTTAGCTTTACCTGAAAAAGGGAAGTTCGCCGTTTTTAATCGTACCCATTATGAAAATGTTTTGGTTACAAGGGTAAATCCACAGTTTATTTTAAACGAAAACATACCGGGCATTGAAAATGTAGAAGATATCACTCCTGAATTTTGGAAACATCGCATTGAAAGCATCAATGATTTTGAAAAACATATTGCTAGGAATGGAATTATCATTTTTAAATTTTTTCTTCACTTAAGTAAGGAAGAACAACGCCATCGCCTTATCAGAAGGTTAGAAAAGGAGAAACACAACTGGAAATTTTCTCCTTCTGATTTAAAAGAAAGGGAACTCTGGGATGAATATCAACATTGTTATGAAGAAGTGATTAATTCCACTTCACAACCTAATGCTCCTTGGTATATTGTTCCCGCTGATAACAAAGAAACCGCACGTTATATTGTGGCCAAAACCATACTTGAAGAACTAAGTCGCTACACCGATATTAAAGAACCAGAACTAGATGAAAAAATAAAAGCCAATATTGCTTATTATCGAGAACAATTGGAAAAAGAGGGAAGCTAAGACAGACTAAATTTAAATTACCATTTCTATAACACCCTTGCTGATTAGGGTTTAGTACCTTGTAAAAAATTTAAAATGATGGAAAAACTGTTTGTTTTATTAATCTTTATTGGTTGTATATCCTGTAAAGCTCAAAAGAAAGAGAATGATGTAGCCGTCACTCCCGATGCCGAACAATACACGCTTGAAACCGTTGTTTCAGGAGTTGATATACCTTGGGGAATAGCTTGGCTACCCGATGGTTCTATGCTCATAACCGAAAGGGGTGGAACTCTATATCATTTTAAAAATAACAAGCTTACTCCACTTCAAAATACACCCACCGTAGTTGCACGTGGGCAAGGTGGATTGATGGATGTCGCAGTACACCCCAACTATGCTGAAAATGGATGGATTTACCTCACTTTTTCCTCACCTGTAGGTGAAGGAGGCTCTAATACGGAATTGGTGCGTGCTCAACTAAAAGACCAACAACTTGTCAATATTCAATCGATTTATAAAGCAACTCCCAACTCTACCCGATCTCATCATTTTGGTTCACGTATCGTTTTTGATAATGAGGGATATGTGTATTTAACCATTGGCGATAGAGGAGACCATGACAATAATCCTCAGGATGTGAAACGAGATGGAGGTAAAGTCTATCGTTTGCATGATGATGGCCGTGTTCCAAAAGACAATCCATTTGTGGGTCAGGCTGGAGTAAAAGAAGCTACATATTCGTATGGACATCGAAACCCCCAAGGGATGGTAATACACCCCGAAACAGGCGAAGTGTGGACGCACGAACATGGTCCGCGTGGAGGAGATGAAATCAATATTGTCAAAAAAGCAGCCAATTACGGTTGGCCTGTAATTTCTTATGGTATCAATTATAACGGTACCATCCTCACCGAGGAAACCCATCGGGAAGGCATGGAACAACCTCTTTATTATTGGGTGCCCTCTATTGCTCCTTCGGGTATGGCCTTTGTCACCGGCGACCGTTATCCAGAATGGAAAGGACATTTATTAGTTGGTTCATTAGTATTTCAATACCTCGAATTAGTCAAGCTTAAAGGCAATGAAGTTATCGCTAGAGAAAAAATTGCTGATGGTATTGGAAGACTTCGCGACGTTCGAATGGGTCCAGACGGTTATATTTATTTGGGAGTAGAAGGAAAAGGTGTTTTGAAAATTGTGCCTAAATCATAAAGTATGAGTAGTATATTATTTTACATACTTTTATTCTTTTCTACACCAACAGAGGAATATCAACAAATAACACCCCTAAAGGCTAGTATGCAACGGGGAAGTGAGCTTTATGAAGAATTTTGTATGCAATGTCATCTCCCTGATGGAAAAGGTTCGTCGGGGTTAATTCCTCCTTTAGCTGGTTCGGATTGGTTAAAAAACAAACGAAAGGAAAGTATTCATGCTGTAAAGTATGGTCAAAGCGGTCCAATCATAGTAAATGGAAAAAAATACAACGGTGCTATGGCTCCCATGGGCCTCACCGATAAAGAAGTGGCCGATGTCATGAACTATATCATGAACAGTTGGGGCAACAAATCATCCAAAATGGTTACCGAAGAGGAGGTAAAACTAATTAAGAAGTAGTTGTGCTTCAGCTTAAAAGGTGATACTAATAAAATCATTGAAAACAATGTTTCTATATTTGGAAACATTCGCTATCTTTGTGTCGTTAACTAAGATAGTGTCGAATGAGATTCTATGAGACAAAATTTTTAGAAGAAGCGGATGAGTTTATT
>JBKBOP010000092.1:0-6084 GCA_046293575.1 Flavobacterium sp.
GGTATGAATGCCATTGTGTTTCAGGAACTGAGAGAAAAGAGAGGTTTGGCTTATTCTGCTTGGGCGAGATATGCGGCTCCTTCCACTCCCAATGAGCCGTTCAGAAATTTAAGTTTTATACAAACTCAAAATGACAAAGTAATAGAAGCTTTAAATGCATTCAACGAATTGTTTAATGACATGCCTCAATCTGAAAATTCGTTTACTTTATCCAAAGAATCTATGATGAATGGTATGGAAGCAGAACGCATCAACAATATGGACATCATTTGGTCATTTATCGCTAACCGAAGAATGGGTAGAGATTATGACCTTAGAAAGAAAATTTATGAAGCGTTACCCAAAATGACCATGGTAGATGTGAAAGCCTTCAATGAGAAAAACATCAAAGAACAACCTAAAACCTATGTCATTTTAGGGAATGAAAAACTGCTAAATTTTGATGAAATCAGTAAACAATTTGGTCCGGTTGAACGCGTTAGTGCCGAAGACTATTTCGGATATTAATCGGTCTCAAACCAAAATCAAAACCTGTTATCCAAAAGATAGCAGGTTTTTTTAGTTATAAATTTCTCATTTCGATCAAAAAAATCAATGTTCTAAAAAGAAAAAATTGTTGAAACAGTAAAATATTAATTCTTAATGATTTTAGATGTAAATACCTCCTGTTCATAAATCATTTTGATTAAATATAAACCAGCAGGTAAACTCGAAATATCTATTGTGGATTCTATATTTTTAAACTCTAATAACAATTTTCCTTCTACATTAAAAACACTAATATTTTTCAATAAGGAGGAATTTTCAAATTCGATGTTTAAAAGATTATTTGTTGGATTTGGATAGATTTTAGGTTCATTTTGATTTATTTGACCTATACTGAGTGGAGGACATGGAATTGCAATTTGGGTAGGAAGTGGTTTATCAATTAATGTGCCGTCACCAAGCTGACCATTATGGTTTCTCCCCCAGGCCCAAAAAGAGCCATCTTCTTGGAGTGCAATAGTGTGTTCGAAACCTGGTATGGCTTGCACCCAATTAGTGGCTGTTCCCACTTGTGTTGGAATTGCAACTTGATTAGAACTTAGCCCAAGTCCTAGTTTCCCATAATTATTATACCCCCAAGCCCAAAGAGAACCATCAGACTTAATTGCCAAACTATGAGTTGTAATGGATATATCTACCCAATCATTGTTATTTCCAACTTGCACCGGTGTTCTTCTGGTTGTGGTTGTTCCATCCCCTAATTGACCGTAAGTATTCCAACCCCAAGCCCAAAGGGTACCATTTGCCTTTAAAGCAAGATTTGCACTATACCCAGAATAGACTTTAACCCAATTGTTATCGTTCCCAATTTGTACAGGTAGATTTCTATTAGTAGTTGTTCCATCTCCAACTTGCCCACTTGAATTCCAACCCCATCCCCACATCGTTCCATCACTTTTTATTGCTGTAATATGTTGGCTTCCAATTGACACTGATTGCCAATTTGTATCTGAGCCCACTTGAACAGGGACATCACTAGAAACAAAAGTCCCATTGCCAAGGGCTCCGTATTCATTCCATCCCCTAACCCATAGCGTACCGTCTGATTTTATAATGGCCGTATTATTTAACCCCTGAGCAACAGAAATAGAATTTTCAAATCCAACTAGTTGTTGTGGAACCGGAATACTTGGACAACAACCTGTACCAAGATAACTTCTTCCCCAATACCATACAGTCCCATCGTTTTTTATTGCTGTTGAAGTATACGTTCCAGTAGAAATAATTTGCCAATTGGTCTCTTGTGTAATTTGAGTGGGGCTGAGCCTATTTATATTGGTATTATCACCTATCTGTCTGTACTCATTGTTCCCCCAAGTCCAAAGACTGCCATCGTTTTTTAAGGCTTGATTGTGAAATCCCATGGTCGAAATTGAGGTAAAACATTGGGAAGACAAGTTAAACGAAATAAAAAGAAATAAGATCGATTTTATATGTAATTTAATTTTTAACATAGATCAATAATTGTTTAAAGGCTGTAAAATTAAACATTATTAAGAAGTAAAACAGCAAAAAATAATTTCTAACACACTTTTCATTTATAGTTCTTTATCTATTTACAAACGACTACAAACGATTTCAAACGAAAGTAAATAATTTGTAACCGTCTCGTTTTCAAAACCTGTCACATCTTTGCCTCGTCGAAACAACAGAACGACAAAACTTAAAATCTTTTTATAAACCATTTAAATTTTTACACGCCATGAATGCATTAAAAAACAAAGTACAATTGATCGGTCGAGTGGGCAAAGATCCAGAAATCAAAACCCTTAACAGTGGGAAGAAAGTAGCCACCCTTTCGCTGGCCACCAATGATGTGTATGTGAACAAACAAGGTGATAAAATCGAGCAGACCCAGTGGCATACTGTGGAGGCTTGGGGAAAAACCGTAGACATCATCGAGCGATTTGTTACCAAAGGAAAAGAAATCGGACTCACTGGGAAACTTACTACCAAAAGTTATGACGACAAAGAAGGTAACAAACGGTATGTGACCAAAGTGATGATTAATGAATTATTATTAATGTAATTAAGATCAATTTTTATAAACCAATTAAATATTTTATACGCCATGAATGCAATGAAAAACAGAGTACAACTCATCGGACATGTGGGTAACGACCCAGAAATCAAATCCTTCGAAGGAGGGAGAAAATTAGCAAATCTTAGTGTTGCTACCAATGACAACTACACCAACGAAAAAGGTGAAAAAGTAGAACAAACCGAATGGCACAAAGTGGTAGCCTGGGGCAAAACCGCAGAGATTATTGAAAAGTATGTCACCAAAGGCAAAGAAGTATGTATTGAGGGAAAACTTTCCTCCCGTAGTTATGACGACAAAGACGGCAACAAGAGATATTTGACCGAAGTGGTGGTTAGCGAACTATTATTATTAGGTAGTAAATCGTAAACCTGTACGTCATGAAAGTAAAACACTTTAGAGTGCGGGTGAGTGGAGATCACTTGGCCGCCGATCAAGAAGCCATCAACCGTTTTTTAGACGGGGTGGTTGTAAAGCAAACCGCTACCAATTTTATCTCCGGTTTGATTGACTATTGGTCTGTTTTGGTTTTTTTTGAATCTAAAACACAAAATGAAAAACCTATTGAGCCTCTTAAAGATCAAGTCTCCGTTTTGAATTATGAAGAACTATCCAAAGAAGAAAAAGAACTTTTGGATACTTTAAAAAACTGGAGAGCTGAGAAATCAAGTAAACTTGGTCTTCCTCAGTACATGATTTGTCAAAATTCACAACTCATTACGATTGCTAAAATAAAACCACACAGTGAAGAAGAACTCAGAAAAATCAAAGGTTTTGGCGATTATAAAGTTTCCAAATACGGGAGAGATATTTTGAATTTACTTCAAGTGGGGTAACTCCACAAACTTTTTAAAAATGAAGCGTAACCCATTTTGAGTTACGCTTTTTTTATAAAAACTTCTTAACACGAAAACGTTTTCGTTACAATTAATTAAAATTCAGGGTTTAAAAATTTATAAATTTATAATTGTTTAACATAAATGTGGTTTGGAATGGCATCAAAAAACTTAAAATTTCAACTTTTATTGCTAATGATTTTTTTAGGATGGTTTTCTTATGGACAAGTAGGGATTAACACCACAACTCCTTTGAGTACGCTTGATATTAACGGTAATTTAAATGTCAAGGAGATTGGGATAATTAATCCAAATGTCCCCGGTTCAGCAGTTTTGAATGGAGGCCCAGCTTTTTTGGCGACTCCTATTAACGATGGGGTGTATATCTCATTAACTCCGACTGCTGCCGGCCAGGAATTTATTATCCCCGATGCGGTAAATGTTCCAGGTAGAATTTACATTTTAAGAAACATTTCAGACTCGGATGTCGCACAGTTGTATAGTTTCGGAGGCTTATTTTTTTCTAAAAATTCCAATGTGAATACTCCAGCACCACTTATCCTACCTCCTAACAATGCTGGCAAAACAGTTATCATAGTAAGTGACGGGCTCAATTGGACCTATTTTAATTAAAACACTTCTCTAGCCACTCGATACGTATTCGCGTGAGCCTCAATAATAGTTTTGACATCAGGAGAATACCCTCCACCCATACTTACCTGCACAGGAATGTGATACTGCTTGCAAAATTCAAAAACGATTCGGTCTCTTTCTTTGCAACCTTTAAGGGTGCAACCCAATTTTCCCAACTTGTCTGAGGCCAAAATATCGACTCCACTTAAATAAAAAATAAAATCAGGTTGTTGTTGTTTTATTAAATCGGGTAACGTATTCTTCAAAATAGCCAAGTATTCATCATCTTGAGTGCCGTCTTGTAAAGGAATATCTAAATCAGACTTTTCCTTTTTAAAGGGATAATTAGATTTACCGTGCATGGAAAACGTAAAGACCTCTGAACAGTTTTGAAATATTTCAGCCGTGCCATTCCCTTGGTGTACATCCAAATCTACAATTAATATTTTTTGGGCAAGTTGATGATCTAATAGATACCGTGCTGCTACTGCTTGATCATTTAATAAACAAAAAGCTTCCCCGCGGTTTGTATAAGCATGGTGCGTACCTCCCGCGATATTAAAAGAAGCCTGAGTGTCAAACGCTTGTAAAGCCCCATCAATAGTGCCTTGAGTGATTCTAAATTCACGCTCTACCAATTCTTTTGATAAAGGAAATCCAATCTTTCTTGCGGATCTGGGATCTAACGTTAATTCTAATAAATGGTGAACATAATTATAGTCATGAACCCTTACAACCGTTGAAATCTCAGCAAGATTCGGTTCAAAAAAATCATTAGTATTGGCGGTGCCTTCATGGAGTAATTGCAGTGGCAACAACTCATACTTTGCCATTGGGAAGCGATGACCTTCCGGTAACGGATGCTTATAAATGGGATGGTATGCAATAGGAAAGAAACTCATATTGAGAATACATCAATACAAATCATCTTCAAATTTTCTGAGAATCAACTTCTGTTCCTTTCGGTCATAGTAAGCCACTACAAGGAATTCTTTATAATAAACCACGGGACTCATCAATGAAATTTTCTCATCTTCCACAAAAAACGAAAGGTAGTCTTGAGCCATTCTTCGTTCGTCACTTTTCACATAATTGAATTCCTCATCCAATAAAGTTTCAAAGAAAACCATTTTGGCATTGTTCCAATCCACACCTAAATCACCAGCACCTGACACTGCTGCAAGTACTCCAAAAACATAGTCTCCAGAAGTCATTACCCATTTTCGGCCTCCTAATTGTACATGATATTGGTCACGGACTTTGTGCACACTAACGCCTAAATCAGTTCCAGAAAGGGCACTTAAAAAAGGAGCCATGTTTTTAAATGTTCTAGGACGTTGTCCGTCAATAATACTCAACATCTCTGTGTTTGCAATTTCAAGAGGCTGTTTTTCTTTAAGCATATAGCTTTTCAACTCTTCGTTTGTGGTTATGTTCTTTACGGTAAATAATAATTCTTTTTTATGAGCGGTCACATGAAATAACAAATCGTCCATCAAAAATGAATTTGAATCGTGGTTTTGAAAATCCAATTTTGGAGTGGCGTGATGGAAATGTTCGAGTGTGCCTTCCTCCTTGTTTACTACAATTAATTTTGTAGCATCTTTTCGCTGGTCAAAAGTTAGTGTCAATCCTTGTGGAGTAAAATATAACTTAGACTTGGAACAGGCAAAAAACAAAGGATTAAAAATACGTGTGTCCATTTTTTCTAAAGGATGCATTTCAAAAAAAACATGAAGGGGTTGTGATGGCTTCTCTTTAAAATCCTTAGCTACCTCTTCAAGATTTAATAGCATTACCTCAAGCGTGTTGTCTTTAAAATTATACCATCTGAGTAGGTCTTTCCCTTTTACAACGGTCAGAACAGAAAAAGTGTTTTTGTCACTAAAATAACTGATCACATTTTCGCCTTCCACCGGAAGTTCATAGGTTTTTCTAATGGTAACTCTCCTGTTGAAATCAAACAATACCGATTGAATTTTTTTAAAATCTTCTGAAACATAAAACAACACTGGATGTTGATTCATT
>JBKBOP010000092.1:6108-8823 GCA_046293575.1 Flavobacterium sp.
CCCACTTTTTTATCTGGGGAAATTGCCGAGAGTGAATCTTTGAAAAAAATCGCAGCATTGTATTTCACAGCGGTAACTCTATACTTATCAGCAACAAAAGCAGTGATTTCATCATTCATCTCATTCACCCCAACCAAAACAGATTGCATATTGTTGGGACGCTGCAAAGGGATGTCAATAGAATTAAGCAAGGTTTGACCCGACCCTGAAATGTTCAGCACCACCATAAAAACAAATCTATACCACCACTGTTGTTTCATCTAAATGTTTTTTTGAATCCAAGGAATAAGTTCTTCTATACGCTGCAACGACCAAAACTTGGGATGCTGTATCTCAAAATCAATGCGTTCATACGCCCAAGTTGTGTGATAAGGAATATGAATACCTGTGCCCCCTATTTCCAAAACCGGTAATACATCCGATTTCAATGAATTACCAATCATGATGAAATATTCGGGGTCTATTTCTAAACGCTTCAACATCTTTTGGTAATCAACTTCCATTTTGTCAATCATGACTTCAATGTGATGAAAATAGTGACCAATACCTGAATCATGCAATTTGCGGTGTTGGTCTTTCAGATCACCTTTGGTGGCCACAATAAGTTTGTAGTCTCCATTGAGTTCTTTAAGCACCTGTTCTACCTCTGGCAATAACTCTACTGGTTTTTCCAAAAGGTCTTTCCCAATTTTTAGAATTTGTTCCAACACCTTTTCAGGTAATTGATGATTCGTAATCGTAATAGCTGTTTCAATCATCGAAAGTATAAATGCCTTGATACCGAAACCATACATGGGCAAATTCTTCACCTGATGCAAATATACCTGTTGAGCCAACTCCTGTTTTGAAGCAAAGTTTTGAAACAATTCAGAAAACTTTTCTTGAGCCTCTTCAAAATAAGGCTCGTTGTGCCACAGGGTGTCGTCTGCGTCAAAAGCGATGACCTTTTTTTTCATAAAGTTATTTTTAATTTATGGTCGCTCCATTTTCAACACCCTCGGCATCAGGATTCACAAACACCAATTTCCCCTCTGCATTTTGGGTCATCAAAATCATGCCTTGACTTTCCACGCCTCTCAACGCTCTGGGTGCCAAATTGATTAAAACCGTAACTCGTTTTCCAACTACTTCTTCGGGAGAAAAATGTTCTGCAATACCTGAAACAATCGTGCGAACATCCAAACCGGTATCTACTTTCAATACTAATAATTTATTGGCTTTAGGCATCTTTTCTGCTTCAATAATCGTGCCCACTCTCAAGTCCATTTTTGAAAAATCATCAAAAGAAGTGGTTTCTTTTTGTGGTTCCAAAGTAGCTTCCGCCATACTATTTAATTTTTTAGTGTTTTCCAATTTATCTATTTGTTTTTGAATGGCATCATCTTCAATTTGTGCAAAGAGAATTTCGGCCTGTCCAATCTGATGGTGGGGTGGCAATAAATCACTAAATGAGGATAGTTCACCCCACTCCAAGTTATGGCAATTCAAAATGTTTTTCAGTTTCTTAGCCGTAAAAGGCAAAAACGGTTCTGCCAACACACTAAGCGAAGCTGCAATTTGCAAGGCTACATACATTTGAGTCTTCACACGCTCGGGGTCGGTTTTAATCATTTTCCAAGGTTCTTCATCGGCTAGGTATTTATTTCCTAACCGGGCCACATTCATCATTTCTCCCAAGGCTTCCCTAAATCGGTACCGCTCAATAGAACTGCCAATGACTGCCGGATAGGCCTTGAGCGTAAGTAAAGTTTCATTATCTATATCTGAAAACACTCCCGGAATGGGAACTACTCCTTCATAATATTTGTGGGTCAAGACCACTGCACGGTTGATAAAATTCCCGAAAATAGCCGCCAATTCATTGTTATTTCTCGCTTGGAAATCCTTCCACGTAAAATCGTTATCCTTGGTTTCAGGGGCATTGGCTGTTAAGGCATACCGCAGAGAGTCTTGCTTATCTGGAAATTCCTCCAGGTATTCATGCAACCACACCGCCCAGTTTTTAGAAGTGGAAAGTTTATTGCCTTCTAAATTCAAAAACTCATTGGCAGGGACATTATCCGGAAGAATATAACTTCCTTCCGCCTTCAGCATCGAGGGAAATATAATACAGTGAAAAACGATATTGTCTTTACCAATAAAGTGTACTAATTTGGTCTCAGAATCTTTCCAGTAAGGTTCCCAGTCTTTTCCTTCTCTTACAGCCCATTCTTTGGTGGAGGAAATATATCCAATGGGAGCATCAAACCAAACATATAACTTTTTGCCTTCGGCTCCTTCCACAGGCACGTCAATTCCCCAGTCTAAATCTCGGGTAACTGCCCTTGGTTCGAGTCCGCTGTCAATCCAAGATTTCACTTGTCCATAGACATTAGGTTTCCAGTCGTTTTTATGACCCTCTAAAATCCATTCTTTCAAGAACGATTCATAGCGATTCAAAGGTAAAAACCAGTGCTTGGTTTGTTTTTGTATGGGAGTTGTTCCCGTGATGGTCGATTTGGGTTGAATCAAATCGGTGGCATTTAAAGTCGAGCCACATTTCTCACATTGATCGCCATAGGCTTCATTATTGCCGCATTTCGGACAGGTACCCATCACAAAACGGTCGGCTAAAAATTGTCCGGCCTGTACATCGTATAATTGTTCGGTAACTTCTTCAATAAAATCTCCTTGTTCATATAATTTTTTGAAAAAGGCAGAGGCGGTTTCGTGATG
>JBKBOP010000093.1:0-8815 GCA_046293575.1 Flavobacterium sp.
ATTGATAATAGTCCTTTGTAGATATTTACATGTCTGATTGCTCTTGATTCTCTCGTTCTTTAAGAATTTGTTTTTTTCGCCATTGATGGTGTTTTTTGACCAGAAAAAAACTAATGATAAAAAATGATATAAAGCCGAAAAAAAGAAGTAAACCGATATACTCTTGCATAGAAAATAACATTTCAACAAAAATAAGAAATCCCCGCCAAAAGGTGGGGATTTTAAGTATTATACAAATGGGACTTAGTCCTTAACTTTAAAGACTTTAGTCAAAATATCATCCATCAAACACCATTTGGTGAGTGACGACTGGAGTAAATTGGCTCCCACAAATGCGGTAAACCATAACCAATGGATAGAAACATATACCGCCAGTAAAATACTGATTAGGATAAATGTTCCGGCAATTCCTCTTACAATTCTATTTTTCATATTTCTTAATTTAATATTATTTAGTTGTTTTTTCTATTGGAACTATGGTGGCATGAATCTTAGAATGCACTTCACAGGTCAGATTAAATCGATTCAATTCCATCACAAGAGCCTCTGCTTGAGTTTCTGAAACAAAGGCAAAGAATATCAAGGAAGGGGTTTCATTCATCTCTGTGGCAAACCAGTTGGTTTCGACGGCATCCATCGTACTGTCCCGGAATCCAATAACCTCTCGATAGGAATATGTTTGTAATCCATTATCCTTAAGTTGCTTTTTCACTTCGGGACCAAATTCTTCTACCGCTGTAATAATTAATAATTTCATATGTGTATATTTAATTTTTTTCAAAGGTCATATGCAATCGCTTTATTTTCATTGGTGTTTATCTCACACTACATTTATTTTTAACGGTGTTCGATGACCCGAGAGCTTTGCTCGAACTGGCGAAGCATTTTTCAATTGCAAGCAAACGAATTTGCTTGTAGCGATTTCATGATTTCTTAATTTAGGTTGTTATCCTCTACGGTGTCTTCAACTGCTTCTTTGATTTCATTGTGTTCCCATTTTTTGCGTTCGGTCATATAATAAATCAATGGCACCACGATCAAGGTTAAAAGAGTAGAGACAATCGCTCCAGCAACTAAAGAAATGGCCAACCCTTGAAAAATGGGGTCAAATAAAATGATTGAAGCCCCAATGACTACGGCACCTGTAGTTAATAAGATAGGGGTAGTTCGAACAGCTCCAGCTTCAATAATGGCCTGCTTCATTGGAACACCATCGTTGAGGCGGATTTCAATAAAATCAATCAACAAAACCGAATTACGGACCATCACACCCGCCAAAGCAATCATTCCAATAAAGGAAGTGGCCGTAAAAAACGCTCCCAAAATCCAGTGCCCTAAGACAATTCCAACTAAAGATAGTGGAATGGCTAACATCATAACGATGGGTGTTTTAAAATTCTGAAACCATCCCACAATCAGCATATAAATAATGATAATCACCACCAAAAATGCTGCTCCTAAATCACGAAATACCTCCAAAGTTATTTGCCATTCACCGTCCCATTTTACTGTAAAATCACTTTCATCAGAAGGTTGATTCATGTATAGTTCGTTTACACTGTATCCTTTTGGTAAAATCATCTTTTTTAATTTTTCTTCCATGCCCAAAATGGCATATACAGGACTTTCCAAAGCCCCTGCCATATCTGCTAAAACATAAACTACTCTTTTTTGATCTTTTCGATAGATGGTAGGTTGCAACGTTTTTTCATGAACCTGAACTAAATCCGACACAGGTATAACATTTCCTTGGCTACCCTTAATTTTTAAATTTAGTATCTCCTGAAGAGAAGATTTCTCTTGATCCTCTAGGGACATTATGATACTCACCGGATTGTGTGAGGTTTCATCATATAAATTGGTCACTGGCATTTCGCGGAGGATATAGGTCAGATTGCCTACAATTTGCTGAGGAGCTATGCCGTTTAACATGGCTTTTTCTTTATCGACCTCCAGCACATATTCGGTTTGAGCATCTTCCACCATCCAGTCCACATCGACAATATCTTCTGTGGTTTCTAAAATAGTTTTTACTTGGGCGGCCACCTCAATCTGTTGATCATAATCAGGTCCGTAAATTTCAGCTACTAAAGTTGATAGTACTGGTGGCCCTGGCGGAACTTCAATAATTTTGACATTGGCTCCATATTTTTTAGCAATTTTCTGAATTTCCGGACGCACAATTTTGGCGATATCGTGACTTTGCAATTTTCTATTTTCTTTGGGCACTATATTCACTTGAATATCTGCCATATTACTTCCGCCACGTAAATCATAATGACGCACCAAACCATTAAATGTTATGGGGGCAGATGTGCCTATATAATTTTGGTAGTTCACAACTTCAGTAACAGTTGATAAGTATTGAGCCATCTCTTGGGTTACACCGGCTGTTCTCTCTAAGGTAGTTCCCTCAGGCATGTCTATTACTACCTGAAATTCATTTTTGTTATCAAAAGGTAACATTTTTACAGCTACCGATTTGGTGAAAAACAACGCCACGGAACCGATTAACAATACCACCGTAATCCCCAACATGACCCAACGCTTCTTACTACTGTCTAAAAAAGGTCTCTCAAATTTATTGTAAATTTTGTAAATCCAAGAAGTTTCAAGACCTTGATCTGCTTTATGAGCTTGGTCATCCTTTTCACGTAATAAATGATAACCTAAATAAGGGGTGACTGTCAAAGCCACAAATAAGGAAAGTATCATGGCAATTGAAGCTCCAATGGGCATCGGACTCATATAGGGTCCCATCATTCCCGACACAAAAGCCATAGGTAAAATGGCTGCAATCACTGTGAATGTGGCCAAAATCGTTGGATTACCCACTTCATTTATCGCATATATGGCTGCTTGTTTAAAAGGCAATCGCTTCATTTTAAAATGACGGTGCATATTTTCAGCGATGATAATACTATCATCTACTACAATACCCACCACAAAGACTAGAGCAAAAAGAGTAATTCGGTTGAGGGTATATCCCAATAAATAATAACTAAATAAGGTTAAAGCAAAAGTCAGTGGCACTGAGAAAAATACGACCAAACCACCTCTCCAACCCATGGCTAGCATCACCAAAACCGTTACCGCTACAATGGCTACGAACAAATGAAATAGCAACTCCCCTACTTTTTGTGATGCTGTTTCACCATAGTTGCGGGTGATTTCTACCTTCACATCATCAGGAATCAAGTGCTTTTTCAGATCATCCATACGCACTAAAATCTTTTCAGCAATTTTCATAGCGTCGGCACCTTTTACTTTGGCCACAGAAATAGTTACAGCAGGATATTCTCCTTGATGTTCTTTGAAGGAATCATTGGCTTTCCCATATCCGAAGGAAACATAACTTTTGGCCGTTGCAGGTCCATCCTGAATGGATGCAACTTGTTTCAAATAAACCGGCCTATTCTGATGCACTCCCACTACAAGATTTTCGACATCTTCCGTATTTTGAAGAAATTTACCAGTGGTTATTAAGTATTCAGTATCATTTTGAACAAAAGTCCCCGATTGAGCACTACTGTTATTGGCTTGCATCATTTGCATAATCCCTAAGGCATCAACACCATTTTCAGCCATTTTGTCTTTATCCAAAAGCACTTTAAGTTCACGTGAGCGTCCGCCTATTTCCTTTGTGATAGCAACATCTTTTACTTTCTCAATTTCAGTAGTAACTTCTTCAGCCAGTTGTCTCAGCTGAAAATCGTCATAAGTTTCGCTCCACAAGGTGATGCCCAGCATAGGAACGTCGTCAATAGATCTTGTTTTTACGATAGGAGGATACACGCCTTGCGGGAAAGTGTGCTGATTTTTCATTAGCTCATCATATAACTTTACATAGGAACGTTCTATATCTTCGCCCACGTAAAATTGAACAATAATCATCGCCTGACCGTTCATGGCCATACTGTGAATATGCTCTACCCCTTTGATATTCCCAATCAGCTTTTCTAACGGTTTCACCACACGACTCTCTACTTCTGAGGGACTTGCACCGGGATAACCTACCATTATGTCAGCCATGGGAACATTAATTTGAGGCTCTTCTTCTCTTGGAATGAGAAAAGAGCTATAGATACCAATACCCATCAACGCCACCATCAATAATATAGTTAACTTGGAATTGATGAAGAAATTGGCAATTTTTCCTGATATACCTTCTTGCATGATTTTAATTTGTTAATGTGTTAATGTGGCAATTTGTCAATATGGTAATGTGACAATTGGCTAATTGACTAATTAGTTTGAACTCTGGCTCCGTTAAACAACTTACTTTCTGCCGAAATGATATACGGTTCCTTAGAAGATAAACCGGAAAGCACTTCTATTTGATCACCATACGTCTTTCCAATGCGAATCCATCTCAAGAACGCTTTACCTTCTGCAACAGTATAAATTCCAGTGAGCTGTCCTTTTTTTACGAGTGCATTCGTAGGTACTAACACTCTAGTTTCTTCACTTGAAACTTCATTATTTTTCTCAACTTGAAACTGCACATTCGCAAACATGCCAGGAAGTATTTTCTCATTTAATTCATACAGCGTCACTTTCACTAGAAACTGGCCGCCCGTATTTCTAGCCGATTGACTTACTTCAGTCACTTTTCCACTTACTTCTTTATTTAGTGATTTCACTTGTACGGTAACGTCCATCCCATTTTGAATCTTATGAATGTCTGATTCAGTGACCATAGCCGTAACTTGCAAGCGAGAAGCCCCTTCAATGCTTAACAAGGGTATTCCTGGACTAGCCATATCTCCCTCTTTAACAAAAGTATTAATGACTACACCCCCAAAAGGAGCTGTGATATTAGCATAAGAAAACTGAGCCAACACTTCATTTCGCATCTGTTGAGCCCCTTCAAGACTGGCTCTTGCTATTTCATAGCGTGAAGTAATATCATCAAGTTCTTTTTGTGAGGCACTCTGTTGAGTAAACAGAGCTTGAAATCGCTCATAATCCCTTTTTGCACTGTTGAATGCCGACAGAGCCTGAGCAATACTTGCATCTACCTGAGCTTTTTTAGCTTGCAAATCTGTATTGTTTACCGAAACTAATAATTGTCCGGCATTGACTTTCTGTCCGACTTTCACATGAACTTTATTGACGAAGCCCATCATTCGGGTACTAAGATTGGCACTATTTTCAGCTTCTATTTTACCACTTGCTGTAATATATGCACCTGTCTTTTGAGTGGATTTTCCTCCAAGAGTTACTTTTACGGTGGGGACTTCTGCCACCTCTCGACTTGATTCGCCACAAGAAATGAAAGTTATTATTACAAGGGAGATTATAAGGATATTGATTTTTTTCATGATTTTTAGATGTATTTGCAAAGGGTTACTTGGGTTTATTTTGTTAAAAATTGTAAATAGGATTGGGTGGTTTGGTATTCAAAAATGGCTTGCAACCACTCCAGTTCTTTTTGAGCCATACTTGTTTCTGATTGTAACAAATCTGAGGTTTTTTCCAAGCCTTGCTCAAATCGATTTTGACGGATTCGATAAGCTTCTTGAGTCTGTTCAAAGGCAAGGGCTGAAAGGGCAACATTGTTTTCGGCATCTGAAAGTTGGCGTGCTATTTTGTTGACTTCCAATTGGCTTTGCATATGATACTGTTCGTTTTCATAGGTAGCTTTTTGAAATTCCGCTTTGGCTTTTTCCATTTTCCCAATGGATTTATACCCATCAAACACATCCCATGATAATTGTGCTCCTAAAGTATACCCAGTGGCCCCAAACTGAAACAATTGAGTGTCATACATTTCATAAACTCCAAACGCATTCAGTCTTGGTAAAAAGTTTAATTTTTCCGATTTCATCATGTTTTCATAGGCTTGTGTTGACTTTTCCATAGCAACTAAATCTTTCCGAGACGCAGGTAAAGTCAAATCAACGGTTTCAGGTTGAATATTTCTAGTGAGAGTTTCAGAAGGCATGTAGATAGCACCATTATGGTCTTCATTGAGCATAAATGCCAAGTAATCTGAGGCGTTCTTTATATTGCTTTGAGCATATCGCAACTGATTGGTGACTTCTCCCACCCTCACCTGCACATTCAATACATCTGTTTTTTGCAACATCCCTTGTGCATAATAGTTATCAACCAACCTTAGGTTTTTTTGTGCGGTGGCTTGGGCCTTTTTCATGACTTCAACCGCCTGATATGCTAATTGAAGTTGTGTAAAAGCTTTGTCAATTTCCCATTGTAGGTATTCTTCCGTGCGTTGTGACTGCAACTCAAAGGCCTCCATTTTGGCTTTGGCTGCTTTACGTTCCTGCCATCCATCGACATTGATAAGAGGCTGTAAGACCTCAATTTTAGTAGCATAGTTCTGCACCTGATTGGGATTGTTCAACAATGCAGGATTAAAATCAGCCATTGTGATAATTTGTTGATTTAATTTTGAACCAAATGCCATCAACGGATTGGTGGTGGTTATTGCAGTGTGTGAAGCCGAAACAAAGGGCAAAAACAAAGCATTAGATTGACGGTAATCAGATCGAGCCGATTCCACTTCTTTTTGACTCATTTTGAGTTGAAGGTTTTGTGATTTCCACTTTTCTGAAAGTTGCATTCTGGATAAGGGTATGGTGTCTTGTGCCCAGGTAGTTCCTGATAAAAATACTGTTATCCATAAAGTTGTTATTAGAAGGTAAAGTCTCATAATATTATTGTATTTGTGAGACAAAACTAAGACTGAAGAAACGGGTGTACAGTAACAAAGGTTACTGTGTAACATGGGTTACAAAAAAAAACACCTCCCAAGAGGAAGGTGTCGTTTTACTAACCAATAAAACTAAAAACAATCATGAACATAAAGATGCGAACATAATGTCTTAAATACGAAATTACAAGCTTTGATTTACATCATCAGTAACATAAGTTACAAAGACATTTATTTAATTATAATTTTTTTGGTCACATAAAATTTATCATCGACAATAAAAGTGAACAATAAAGTTTGGTTATGAATAGGTTGCAAATCAAAACGCATTTGATTTTTCCCAAGACCTACATCAACAATCTCGCCCTCTGATATAATTTTTCCATCAATGGAAGTTATGAAATAATCAATTTTTACCATGTATGGCAAATCAAATTCTATATGAATGTCTCTGTAAGTGGTTGGATTAGGGGAAATTTTAAAATCAAATGGATGGGTGCCATTCACAGGACTAACATTTAAAGGTTCCGTTCTGATTAATTTTACTTCGTAGATTGTTGCACTTGCACTTGTGCTTGACGTATTATTGTTTGAGAATGGATTCAAAGAATTACTATGAATTCCGCCAACCAAGTGACCAATAACGAATTCATCCTCAGTAATGACATCGAGTTGAATCACTTCATTGGCATAATGTGGCAAGTTTAAATTGGGAATAAACTCTGCTCCTGCTCCATGTAAAGCCGGCATTTCTTCTGGCATAACAAATTCTAATAACGTTCCATCTTCTAGGCGAGTTACTCTACTGATAGTTCGCACAAAAGGAACTGCATTGTCTTGAATCAAGGTGCCGTTTTGATAATAATACTGACTCAATCCTCCAAAAAACAAACTGTGCATTTTATTTAAACCGGCTTCAAAAAGACCTACTTTTCCACTATGGTAATTACTTAAATATTGATTGAATGATGTTTGAGGAAAATATCCATTTGGTTGTATATCCACTGGATAAAGAAACGGTAAATCAGCATTGATTTGAAATACGCCACTTGAAATGGTATAACCCAGAGTACCATCAGGGAAAACCTGAGGCACTAAGTTATAGTCTCTTCTTCTGAGGTGAATCGGATCGGTGATTGCTTCGTAATTTCCAAAACTCAATTGATCTTCTGAATTATCAATTGTAAATTTTCTAATTTGATTGGAATAGGTTTGCGTAAAAGTAGGGTTGCCCATTGGATTATAACGTCCATCAAAACGATGACCTCCTACTAAATAAAAAGTAGCTCCCAGTTTCCCTAATTGTCCACCAGTATTGGCAAAATTCGAATTTGAAATTTGTTTAAAGTAAGGTGTTATCGGTTGGTTTTGCTGTACTGCGTTCATCAAACCTGGAACATCAATTGAAGTAAGTCTTGGAAAGGTTATATGGTCATTGGCCGTTGGAGAAAAAGCATATCCTCCTATAATATAAAGCGTTGAACTATCCTGATAAAAATTCATATTGGTTGACTGCAATTGTTCGCGAATTCCTGTAGGCAATGATGCCAAAGGAGCTGTCCACATTTGTGCTGTCGCTACATCTATAACAAATATCGAGGCATTATTTTGATTGGCTGGAAAAGCATTAAATGGCTGTCGGGCGTGAATCCCATCAAGACGGCCTCCAATCAAAATCCACTTGTTGTCGTGTTGTCCAAATGCAAAAGAATGCAGTCCAGGAAAATTGGGAACATTAATCGGTTGAAGCTGAATTTCAAAATTAAATTCGGCTTGTGCAATTCCCTTAAGGGAAAGAAATAAGATCAAAACAAGTCCAAGCAACTTTTTCATGATGAGATATAATTAACTTACCAAAGTTATGACCTATCTCAATCAAATTGTGTAACCTAAGTTACATAATTAAAAAAGCCCGATTGTATCGGGCTTTCAAAGGAAAATATTATTTTATTAACTAGCTGATTTCTTTGCTGAACAACACGCTTTCTTTTCAGAACTACCACTGCAAGATTTTTTTTCTTCAGTAGATACCTCAGCTTTTTTTTCATTAGAGGTTTGTTCAGTTTGAGCTTTCTTTTTCTTGTCTTTATTTTTAGGCTCGTTGGCCATAGCATCTACAGAAAACATAAAAGCAACAAC
>JBKBOP010000094.1:0-8646 GCA_046293575.1 Flavobacterium sp.
CCCGTTCCTCTTTCATTACATGCACTTTCTGAGACCTATCGTAATGTTACCGCACCAAAATTAGAGTCCTTTTTTACCAATACTTTAGGAGGTGATGAGTTCAGTGGCGGATTTTTAGTGGCTAAAAATGGGGTTGTATTGTATGAAACCTATCGCGGTTATGCCAATTACGAAAAGAAAATACCAATGGATGCTCGAACGCCCATGCACGTAGCTTCTATTAGTAAAGTGTTTACGGCCACGGTCATTTTGAAATTGGTGGAAGAAGGTTATGTGGAACTTGATGGAAAAGTGAAGACCTACCTTCCTGATTTTCCTTATGAATCTACTACCGTTCGAACACTATTAAATCACCGCAGTGGATTACCACATTATTCAAGATTTAGTGAATCGGTGAAAGGATGGAACCACAAAAAAACCTTAACCAACAGTGAGGTATTAGATTATTTGAAGCGATACCGTTTTTCATTGCTCTTCAAAACCGATACAAAATTTAATTATTGCAATACTAATTATGCCATGTTGGCCCTTATCATCGAACAAGTGACGGGTTCAGATTATGCAGCCGCAATGGAGGAATGGTTGTTCAGACCCCTCGGGATGAAAGACAGTTTTGTGTTTGACTATTTCACTCAAAAGGAAATCGTAAGCCAATCTTATAAAAGTACGAAAGTAAACTATGGTTGGGATCAGTTTGACGCCATCTATGGCGACAAAAACATTTATTCCACCCCAAGAGACTTAGCCAAATTTGATTTAGCGACCTATGCTCCGGGCTTTTTGAGAAAAGACCTTTGGCAAGAAGCTTTGAACGGCTATAGCTATGAAAAGAATGGTATCAACAACTACGGACTCGGATACCGCATGAAAGAATTTGAAACCGGTCAGAAAGTTGTTTTCCACAATGGGTGGTGGCACGGAAATACTTCTTCATATGTTACTCTTAAAAAAGACACGGTTGCCATCATCGGCATCTCCAATCGCTACACCAAAAAAGTCTATCAATCTATGAAACTCTCAGCCTTGTTCGGGGATTATCCTTTTGAGCTTGCTGATATGGAGTAGTTTTTTTTCGCCACAGATTCACGAATTTTAAAGGTATCTCTCGCAAATCCCGAATATTCAGGAGCAAAGTCGCGAACTCTTTTTGTTGAAGGAAAAATGTATCAATCTATGAAACTCTCAGCCTTGTTCGGGATTATCCTTTTGAATTGGCGGTTTCTGAGTAGGGAGTAGGTAGTAGGTGGAGTTAATAGTAAGTGTTCGGATTCGACGCTTCGTGTTTAGTGTACAGTCTCAGTTTTTAATCTAAAGTCTCGGAATCAGTCTCAGTTTTCATTCCGAAGCCTCGGAATCAGTTTTTACTCTGATAGTTATTGGAATTAGTGTTCATTTTCAAGTCTTTAGATTTGAAAGAATACTATTTATACTTGAAAGTGGACTTGATACAATCGAGCTAGTTTACAGCTTCACTACAACTCAAATCTCGTTTGTTGTTCAGAGCACTTTCGAAGTTTTCAATTCTATATTTACATTATGATACTCCTGTCACCCTGAGCTTGTCGAAGGGCAATTTTCTAACTTCTAACTTCTAATTTCTACCTTCTACCTTCTCCCCTCACAAAAGATAAACCCCATCTCCCTCCAAACGAATCTTTCGCTCTTTATACAACGTCCCTACTGCCTTTTTAAACGATTTCTTACTCATTTGCAATACTGCCTTGATGTCTTCTGGCGAACTAGAATCCGTGAGACGCAAAATGCCATTACCTTTGTTGAGGTAGTTCATGATTTTCTGTGCATCTTCTGTAATGAGTTCCAAGCCTTGCGGACGAAAACTCACATCAATCTTTCCATCAGGACGAACAGTTTTGATAAACCCTTTGCATTTATCTCCGGGTCGAAGATGTTCCTCAAAAATATCAGTAGTATATACCAGTCCTTTGTGTGTTGCATTGATGATGACATTCATCCCCAAATCAGAAGGGTGGGAGATAATAAGCTCCACCTCTTGACCTTCAACAAATGCAGGAGGGGTTTGATTTAAAAATTGATTTAGTTTACTAGAGGCCACCAAACGGCCGTTTTGATCATCGGTATACATATAGACCAAATACCGTTTGCCTTGTTCCATATTATTGGCTTGTTCCCGGAAGGGCACAAACAAATCTTTTTCCAATCCCCAGTCCAAAAAGGCACCGAATTCATTGGTGTAATTCACCCTTAAAAACGCAAAATCGTGTAAAGTGATATAAGGTGTAAGTGTGGTTGCCACGGGTCGTTCCTCATGATCAAGATACACAAAGACTTGGATGGCATCACCCATATCAAACTGTTTAGGCACATACTTTAAGGGCAAAAGCACCTCTTCGGTGCCATTGCTTAAAAATAGTCCCACTCTTGTGGAGCGTTCGATGGTAAGGGTATGATAAGTTCCGGGTTGCATAGTGTACTTCTTTATGCAAAGGTAAGGATTTTGTTAATGAGTCAATTTGTTAATGTGGCAATGAGGCAATGGGTCAATGAGACAATTAGAAAATGTGGCAATGAGTCAATTTAAAAACCAAAGTGAAAATTCAAGGTCATTTGAGATGCTTATGAACTTTTAGGTTCTGAAGGTTGTTTCGTCATAAATTTTTCGGTTAAAAAAATGACTGTATCATAAAGAACCAAACTCAACACTTGTTTCATTTTGTTTTCAGATCTACCAATCAGGAGCTTTTGAGCTAAAAATCCAATCACCATGCCTACAGATTTACTTTTAACTGTATCACTAGTAATAAAACTTAAGACAGACGATTTAATGATTTTGCTGGGTTTAAAGCTCTCTGTAGTGATTGAAAAATGTTGTTTCAGGTCTGCTACATCATCTTTTTGTTTTTTTTCCCAAAAAGCAATTTCGTCATCAAGATTTTTCATGGGGTGTTTTTTTTGAGGAAATTAATTAAGTAAATGATTTACTAAATTTTTTTTGATAAGTTTATGAATGGCTTTTCTAAAGAATAAATGAGCCAAGAGCCCCAAAATACCATAAAAAGCACCCACAATTAGAAAACCATACGACATTTTACCGAGCAGTTCTCCGATCCATAATGCTAACGCAATATTGAGAAGAAAAAGCATAAATGAAATCAGAATTATAACGATTACATCGGTAATGATGAGAGCGATTACACCTGTCAACTTGCGATAAAACCTCAGAGTAACTAACTCAATAGTGGATTTGCTGAGGTTTTTTATTTTTTCAAAAAGTTCCTCCAATAAAATAATTTGTTCTTTCAAAACTTTTGAATTTAAATTCTTTATTTAATATTTGTTGGTGTGCTCTTTAGTTTTTTGAAGTAACTGATCAGCACCATTTTCTATTTCTTTAAATTTTCCTGAAATATCATCAACAATTTCATTGTATTTTTCCTTTAAATCTTCACCATATTGTTTGCTTTTTTTCGCAATTTTCTTTCTAGTTTCAGAACCTCTGTCGGGTGCAAATAAAATTCCTAATACAGCACCTGCGGCAGCTCCAGCTAAAATCCCAAGTAATACATTTCCTGATTTCATAATCTTTATATTTAAAATTAATAGTTTATCGTATTTGTAAAATTAACCATTTTTTTTCGAATTCCATTACATAATCACAGTTAAATATTATATAATTTCGTTTTACTACACCATTTTTCTAAAATTTATTTTTCTTCTACTAAGCTTTAAAGTCTTCTTTTTATTGGATACAATGGAATGTAAAAACAGTCTTGACAAAAAGTAACTCAGAGTGGATTCTGCACCTTGATTTAAGTTCACGTTATGTTCCTCCACTCCGTCATAGCATCCGCCTGTAATGGGATTGTAGACAATTTGATTGAGATGATTATTCCCTAAAAACCATTGAAATGCAACTTTTGCCATTTTTTTGTATTTTTCCTTTTTAAAAACGTCGTAAAACAGTTCCAAAGCCATCACGGTATAAGCTACATCAATGGGTTGTTCACCTCCAATTTTAGGGGTGTTTTTCGTTTCTTTATAATGCCATCCATTGTTGGAAATAACCTTGATTCTTCCGTCTATAAATATTTTTGATAGTAAAAACTCAAAGCTTTCTTCTGCAATTTTTTTATAGCCTTCATTTTTAGTTGACAAATAGGCCAATAGCATCGCTTCGGGAAGTAGACTATTGCCGTAGGTCAAATAATTTTCATACCATTGCCATTGATCTGTTTTTTCATGTAGATACATCTTCATGATCCGATCAGCTAGAGTTTCTATAATTTTTTTGTTATCATAGTTGTTTTGATAGTACAATCCTTTAATAACAAAAGCCATGGCTCGAGTGGAATGGATTTCTTCTACATGTGGAAGCGTTTTTTGCAACAGTATATCAGCAGCTGTGGAGAGATATAGAGGTAGTATGTTTTTTAAAGAACTAACATACCCCAAGGCCCAGATGGCTCTCCCAGTGCTGTCTTCTAAGTTCTCTTTATAGTTTTGTTGTGTAAATTCCTTTTTCTCATTTACATAATTCAAAAAACGTCCGGTACTTTGAAGACAATATTTTATAAATCGTAAATACATATCGATGTATTCCAAATCACTCTCGTTTTGAAATAATTCGTAGTGTTTACATAAAGCAATCAAAGCTCTTGCATTATCGTCTAAAGTGTATCCAGAATGGAAATCAGGATGCGATATTTTTGCAAATTGTATCATGCCAAAATCGGTAGTCATTCTTTTGATGTGGTCCAGATGAATGACTGGCAAAGCATAGTCTAAAGGGAAATAATGCGGATACATTTTGTTAAAAAGTACAGCATGTGCTATCGCCGAATTTTGCCACGCTGTTACAGCCATTTCATGAAAACTATTTAAAGAAATTTTTGCTCTCAGTCGATCATTATTCATTAAGGCAATAACAGCATCACTCAATTGTTTTGGACTTTCAAAATCAATGATCACACCGTTGTTGGCTTTCAACACCTCTTTGGCATGAGGAATGGGAGTTGAAATGATGGGACATCCACTACTTATAGCATAAGAAAATGTGCCGCTAACTGCTTGATTTCTGTCTTTCGAAGTAAATAAATAGATGTCGGTAAGCCGCAAGTAATTCAATAGGGTAGTTAACAACAAGTATTCATTGATAAACTTTACATTGTTTTCAATGTTGAGTTCTTTTACCTTTTCTTGAAGCATATATCTATATTCTTCGCCTTGATTTTTCAAAATACTTGGATGGGTCTTTCCTAAAATGATAAACAAGATATCGGGATGGTGTTTAATTATCTCAGGAAGGGCTTGCAGTGTAGTTTCAATGTTTTTACTCGGACCAAGTAGACCAAATGTGGAAAGTATTTTTCTATTTGAAAGTTGGTATTGTTTTTTTAATTTTTTTCGATCAATAGAAGGAACTAAATGAGTGCCATGAGGTATAACGGTGATTTTTGAAGGGTCAATTTCGTATTCACTTTTTAGAATAGTAGCAGCATTATGTGTCATGACAACCACAGCAGAGGCTATTGCTGCCATGTTTTGAACTTGCGATTTTAAAACCCCATCCGGAGTGGGCAAAACCGTATGAAAAACAAACACGATGGGTTTCTCAATTTTTTCTATCATCTCGATAAAGGCTTCTTCATGGGAAGCATAAAATCCAAATTCATGTTGAAAAACCACGAGTTTAATCTGTGGGTCTTTGTTGATATTAAAAGAAGTTTTGGTATAGGAATTTCGCTTATCGGTAGTAAAAACAAATTTGGGTTTTTCGCTATAGGTATAGGTTTCATGGTCGCTTTCCAAAGCACAAATAACAGGACTAAAGCTATCCATAAATTGAATTTCTAAAGCTTTCACTAAATCTTGTGTGTAGGTGGCAATCCCACATTCTCTGGGAGGGAATGATGATACAAATAGTATTTCAAATGGTTTTTTTCCTTTTTCACTGGTTCCATTCAGAGGAGTCGGCCTATTCAATAATTCGTTGTCACTTTGAGGTGTGTTGTTTTTTGAATTAATTAATAGAAGTGAAGTGGCCATAATGTTTTATTTTTTATTTTGTAGTAATGCTTCTAGTAATTCTTTGATACTTAACGAGGCAACAGCAATTCGCTCATCAGCAGCACCATAATAGATAAATAGGGTGTCGCCATCTTCAACAGCACCGGTGGGGAAACATACATTATTGACTTCGCCCTTAAGTTCCCATTCTTTTTCAGGATAGAATAATGGATAGGGTAGTCTTGCTATTTCTTTTTCGGGATGGTGTAAATCTAATAAAGCCGCACACGCCGAATAAACATAGCCCTTAACGGTGTCATGAACCCCGTGATAAATCAATAACCAACCTTCTTCTGTTTCAATGGGGGGACAACCACCACCAATATAACTGACTTCATGCGGGTATTCTGGACCAAGCACAATGTGGTCATCAAAATGAATAAAGTAATTTTGCCAAAATTCAATGGTTAAATCTTCTAATTT
This sequence comes from Flavobacterium sp., assembly GCA_046293575.1. Taxonomy (GTDB): domain Bacteria; phylum Bacteroidota; class Bacteroidia; order Flavobacteriales; family Flavobacteriaceae; genus Flavobacterium. The sequence continues at coordinate 6,469 of JBKBOP010000094.1, forward strand.
TTCAGCCGCAACCACAATTTGAACATCGGGTTTGATGCGGTGAAAAAAACAAAACTTTCCATCAATTTTTCTTGGAAAAAATATTAAATTTTTATCCCATATAAATACATGTCGATCTTGTTTGTCATGACTTTTTTGATATTCATTAAAGCGAACATATTTCTCTCTAATAGTACCGTCAGATTCGGTGAAATGCTTAAATTCATCATAGGTAAGTTGAGGCACTATAATACCCTGTTTTTGCCAATTAATTAAATCGGTAGACGTAGCCAAAGCCCCTAGGGCATTAATGCCGTCATAAGCAGTATACGTAAGATAAAAAGTGTCTTCAATTTTAACGATGCGAGGATCTTCTAAACCTTGAAATTCATTGGCAGATTGAGGAACTAACAATGGAGTTTCATTCCTGCTTTCAATCTCAAAAGGTGAAGATAATCGACAATATCCAATAGTGGAGTAGTTATCCTTGGCCAAGGCTCTGTAAAATAAATGAATGACATCATCTACTTTGATAACCCCTGGGTTTAAAACTCCGTCAATTTCAAAAGGATGTTCTGTTTTGCGGAGTAAAATACCATGTTTAACTACTCTTACCATTAGAATGTTTTTAATTTTTTAGAATCACTTCTTTTTGTCAGCTTTTTTCTGATCTTTTTCTGACTTTTTTTCTTTTGGATTTTTAGCAGCGGCAGTCTTGTCTGACTTTTGTTTGCCTTCTTTTTCTTTTGACATGATTATTGGTTTTAAATATTAATAAATTAAATTTTAGTTCTAGAAATTTCCACGCCCCTTGGGTAGGTCAAATCTCCTTGGTTCTCCACAGTAATAAAAACCTCATCAAAATCAAAAGGAGTAAGGGTTTTAAAACTGGTTTTTTTCGCATTGGAAACATTAAGTTGCCCCACGTTTCTAATGCCATGTTCTTTGGTTTTAATCCACACTGAATAATTGCTTCCTGACGGATCAAGTCGTTCAGAATCTGCTAAATTTTCAGCGGTAATTTCAAGTACATAATTGTTTTGATTGTCAACACTTTTCTTTGCTGAAATGTCAGCTGCTGGAGTAGTACTCGAAACCGGAAAATTAGATTTAGAGCTGCAAGCACTGATAAGTGTGAACAGGCTCAACATAAAAATGGTTTTGAATGTTTTCATTATTCCTCAATATTTAAAATTATTTTAATCATCAAGTTCGCTTTTTATAATACTGGTAATCATTTTAAACTGTTCGGTAGCGTTAAAGCTATGCTTGGCATGAGCCGGAATAACAATACCTTCCCCTAATTTTAAAGTTAATGTCTTGTCATTAATGGTGATTTGAGCCGATCCATCAATGATTTGTATATACGTGTCAAAGGGATTTATTTTGATTTCCAATTCTTCACCATTAGCAATGGAAGTAGCGGTAATGTTACCCGTTGTTTTTTTGATAATGGTTTTGCTAACTACTGCGTTGGGGACATACTCAATAATTTCTACAATAATGTGAGCTTTCGATTTTTCTAATTGTTTGATACTTGCCATACTTTTTTGTGTTAAGTTTCCAGCAAGTGACAGATGGAAGAGCCAATTACTTTTGTATTCTATATCTTCATCATATAAATGATAACTAGGGATCTTTTGTTCAGTAAGTTCAATACCTATCCAATAAGGGTTTGAAAAGCAAACCTTATCATGTTGTATAATACAAGGTTTTGAGTGAGATACTTCCCACTCGCCACCTTGACCCTTTTCAAAAGCAATTTTTGTTAAAGTCGGCCTCCTCTAATAACCCTAAAAAGTATGGCTATAATCGCAATGACCAAAAGTATATGAATGATATTACCTGCATTAAAGCCTAGAAAGCCCACAGCCCAAGCAATGATTAAAATAACCGCAATAATATAAAGCAGTGATCCTGAGTTGGTGTTTGTTGACATAGTGTTTAGTTTCTAATGTTAAAAGATCTGAAGTCGTTCCCCAGACCATCCAAATCGCGTTTCATATCGTTTTTGAAAGTGTTCCAATCATTTTTGTTGTCTGATTGAAATCCGTCCATTCTTGTTTTTAATTCTGTATTTCTGGTATTAAAGGCAGTAATTTGCTGCTCATATTGAGCTTTAGCATCACCTTTTTGATTGGCATTTCTAGTATTAAATTCTTGAATGCTTCTTTCGTTTTCAGAAATTTGAGTATTAAT
>JBKBOP010000095.1:0-2512 GCA_046293575.1 Flavobacterium sp.
GGACAGTGGCTCAACCAGGAAACCGATGATGTGGTTTTAGGTTCAGGAATTGGGCAAAAACTTTCGATAGGCTTATTTGATTATAATAGAATTTTGGAGGTATATATGGCTAAACCGGGAAAAGGAGCCATTAACCGTCCAGAAGATGCGTTCAACAGACTGGCACTTCACCCCGTTGGTTATTATTTTTTAAATGATGAATTAAGTCAAAAATATGTGTTTTGTGACATTGAATTAAGTCGCGAACTTTTGGAATTGGACAGTCATGTTTTTACTGCTTTGGAAATCAAAAAAAAAGGTGACGGTTCTGAGAAAACCCTCAAAAAAGAAATTGCTAAAATCTTCAACCATGAAGTTCAAATAAAAAACAGAACGGAGTTAAACGCTTCTCTTCATCGGATGCTTAATACCGAAAATCTAGTGCTTTATTTGATTTTAACGTTGGTACTGATTGTGACCCTTTTCACATTGATTGGTGCGTTAATAATGACAATATTAGATAAAAAGTCCAACATTAAAACCCTTTTTCACCTTGGTGCGTCTCTAAAAGAACTAAAATTTATTTTTTTAACTCAAGGTTTTATAATTTGTTTAGCCGGGGCAGTCATCGGAATTTTGCTTGGAATAATTTTAGTGGGGCTACAACAGTATATTGCGTTGTTTATGATCACCCCTTCCTTGCCCTATCCTGTAGAAATTAATGTGATGAATGTTTTGATTGTGTTTTTCACCATCATCACCTTGGGATTTTTGGCATCTTTCATTGCCAGCAGTCGTGTAAACGAAAAGCTTTTAAAGTCCTAGACCATTTCATAATTGGCAAACACTTCTTCAATTTCTCTAAATACATTCATTAATGCTGCGGCACCATCAGTAGTAACAAGTTTTTGCTTGTAGTCTTTAAAACCGTGAATCCCTTTGAAGTAATTGGTGTAATGGCGACGCATTTCAAAAATTCCTACACGTTCCCCTTTCCACTCTATCGACCAAATGAGATGATTCCGTGCAGCTTCAACACGGTCTTTCATTGTGGGTGGCGACAAATGAGTACCCGTCTCAAAAAAATGTTTGATTTCATTGAAAATCCAGGGGTAACCAATGGCAGCTCGTCCAATCATAATCCCATCAATACCATACTTGTTTTTATATTCTAAAGCTTTTTCGGGACTGTCAATGTCACCATTTCCAAAAATAGGCATCGAAATTCTTGGGTTATTTTTTACACGAGCGATGTGTGACCAATCTGAATGACCTTTATACATTTGAGCCCTAGTTCGAGCGTGAATGGTTAAGGCTTGTACCCCAACGTCCTGAAGTCTTTCAGCTACTTCATCAATATTAATGGAATTTTCATCCCAGCCTAATCGTGTCTTTACCGTTACCGGAAGATTGGTTCCTTTAATAACCGCTTTCGTTAATCGAACCATCAAATCAACATCTTTTAAAACGCCTGCACCGGCTCCTTTACAAACGACTTTTTTAACTGGGCAACCAAAATTAATATCCACTAAATCAGGTTGCACTGCATCTACAATTCTGGAAGACATTTCCATTGCCTCTTCGTCCCCACCAAAAATTTGAATGCCCACCGGACGTTCATAATCAAAAATGTCAAGTTTCATTTTGCTTTTCATCGCATCACGAATCAAACCTTCTGATGAGATAAATTCAGAATACATCAAATCGGCTCCGTGCAATTTGCACAAACGACGAAACGGCGGATCGCTAACGTCTTCCATTGGAGCTAAAAGAAGCGGAAAATCAGGTAGTTGTATGTTGCCTATTTTGGGCATTGGGTGTGTTTTTTTGCAAAAGTACAATTTTAAAATAATAGCTTTTTGTTTTGTTATTATCTTAAAAAGTCTCAATGATTAGAAAAATGAAATTTACAATTTTCTAATGCGAATGTTTTTTGTGGAAATAACCACAAATGAAAAGGGATCAATTGTATGGTTTTGAAGAAATTTTAAGAGAATTGAAGTTATTGTTTCTAATTCAGTATAGTGATATCTTAGTAAAATAACACTTACTTGAGTTTGATTATAGGCAAATACCAAATCTCCAAAATCTTTGTCCTCTGTGATTATAATTTTAGGAGGGTTTTGAGCAAGTTTAACTATTTCTACATCTGAAATTCCTCTGAATTGCTCAAAAATGGAAAGCGTTTCAATTCCATTTAGTTGTAATGCCTTAATAATGGGCAATGGAATATTTTCATCTGCAATGATCATTTAAACGTCTAATAACTCTTCATTACTGATAACACTGGCGGCATACTCAATTGTAGCTAAGATTTGCTTCATGGTAATATGTGGGTACAAGTCCAACAACGCATCTATCGTTGCACCTTCGGATAGTTTTTTTAAAATTAACTCGACTGTAATTCTGGTGCCTTTAATAATAGGCTTACCATTCATTACAGCTACATCCCTCACAATTATTTCACTCGCTTTATTCATGATTCATAGAATAGTTTAACAAATGTACCAAATTAAATAAATCTACACCCCCC
>JBKBOP010000095.1:2612-8592 GCA_046293575.1 Flavobacterium sp.
AACTGGTTAATCTTCAACCTAAATCAACACTTTATGAAATTATTATGTGATTTAAAATCCAAAACTTAGCTTTATATTTGCAGGCAATTTGTTATTGAGCAAAAGTTGCGTTAGGGATTGTAGCGGCATCCTCCCGATTCTTCGGGAGATACAGCGGAAAGCCCGACCCCAATGCAACAAAACAAGGAGACGAAGGAGCCGTAGCTTTTGTGCTATTGGGGGAACGCCCAACAACAACCTATTATTGAACCATTACGAAGATGAAGAATATACGAAATTTTTGCATTATTGCCCATATTGACCACGGAAAGAGTACGCTGGCGGATCGCTTGTTAGGTGCAACAAATACTGTTACTGCCCGTGAAGAAAAGGCTCAGTTGTTGGATAACATGGATTTGGAGCGTGAACGTGGGATTACCATAAAAAGTCATGCGATTCAAATGGAATACACCTACCAGGGCGAGAAATATATTTTGAATTTGATTGACACCCCCGGACACGTTGACTTTTCTTATGAAGTTTCAAGGTCCATTGCCGCTTGCGAAGGTGCATTACTTATTGTTGATGCGGCTCAAAGTATTCAGGCACAAACCATTTCGAATTTATATTTGGCACTTGAAAACGACTTGGAGATTATTCCAGTGTTGAATAAAGTGGACTTACCCAGTGCCAACCCAGAGGAAGTGAGCGATGACATCATTGATTTATTAGGTTGTAAATTAGAGGATATTATTCATGCTTCAGGTAAAACCGGTTTTGGGGTAGAAAATATTTTGGCGGCGATTATCGAAAAAGTGCCGCCACCAAAAGGAAATGTTGATGAACCGTTGCAGGCATTGATTTTTGATTCGCACTACAATCCGTTTCGAGGTATTGAAGTAATTTTTAGAGTGAAAAATGGAGAAATAAAAAAAGGCCAGAAGATTAAATTTATGGCCACCGGAAACGAATATTTTGCCGATGAAGTAGGTACGTTGAAATTAAATCAAGTGCCTAAAAATGTGATTTCTACAGGTGATGTTGGGTATTTGATTTCAGGAATAAAAGAAGCCAAAGAAGTAAAAGTAGGTGATACTATCACTGATGCTAAAACACCTACAACCAATATGATTACCGGTTTTGAAGATGTGAAGCCGATGGTTTTTGCCGGGATTTATCCTGTGGATACCGAAGATTATGAAGATTTGCGGTCTTCGATGGAAAAACTACAATTGAACGATGCTTCGTTGGTGTTTTTACCGGAAAGCTCTGCCGCACTTGGTTTTGGTTTCCGATGTGGGTTTTTAGGAATGTTGCACATGGAAATTATTCAGGAACGTTTGGAGCGTGAGTTTGATATGACCGTGATTACTACGGTACCCAACGTATCGTATCATGCCTACACGAAGAAAGAACCGGAGACAATTTTGATTGTCAACAATCCTTCTGATTTACCGGAACCCTCAAAATTGGATCGAGTGGAAGAACCCTATATCAAAGCCACCATCATTACCAAATCTGATTTTGTGGGGAACGTGATGAGTTTGTGTATTGAAAAACGCGGTGTGATTACCAATCAAACCTATTTAACCACCGAAAGAGTTGAGTTAAATTTTGATATGCCGTTGGCAGAAATTGTATTTGATTTTTATGACCGATTAAAAACGGTTTCCAAAGGATATGCTTCTTTTGACTACTCACCCATTGGGATGCGTACTTCGAAATTAGTAAAATTAGATGTGTTGCTAAATGCTCAATCGGTAGATGCTTTATCCGCTTTGATTCACGAAGACAATGCCTACTATATTGGGAAAAAAATGTGTGAAAAACTGCGTGAATTAATTCCAAGACAACAGTTTGATATTCCAATTCAAGCGGCTATTGGTGCCAAAATCATTGCTCGTGAAACTATAAAAGCGTTGCGAAAAGACGTAACGGCTAAATGTTACGGTGGAGATATTTCCCGTAAACGAAAACTGTTGGAAAAACAGAAAAAAGGTAAAAAGAGAATGCGTCAAGTGGGTAATGTAGAGATACCACAAGAGGCGTTTATGGCGGTGTTGAAGTTGAATGATTAATGTATTAAGTACAAAGTATTAAGTATTAAGACTTTTGAAGAATCTGAGAAACAGGGATATTAAATCTGTATGATGTAAATTGTATACTGTATATTGAAACCCAATAACGAGAGTTGTTGGGTTTTTTGATGGAATTTAGTGTTGATATTTCTTGTTACCTTTGCACTCATAAAAATTGTACTATGCTCGAAGATAAATCTCTTAAAAAAACAGACCTAACAGAACTTGGCGAATTCGGTTTGATTGATCATTTAACCCGTCATTTCGAAATCAAACAAACTTCTACCCTCAAAGGAATTGGCGACGATGCCGCCGTGTTGGATTTTGGTAATCAAAAAACACTGGTTTCGAATGATTTACTGATAGAAGGAGTGCATTTTGACTTGGCCTACATGCCTTTAAAGCATTTGGGATACAAAGCAGTGGTGGTCAATGTTTCTGATATTTGTGCGATGAATGCCCAGCCCACACAAATTTTGGTTTCCATTGCGGTTTCCAATCGTTTTCCATTGGAAGCTTTGGAGGAATTATATGAAGGCATCACCCTTGCGGCTCAAACCTATGGTGTGGATGTGGTGGGAGGTGATACCACTTCATCCAATAAAGGACTAATGATTTCTATCACTGCTCTTGGAATGGCTGCAGATGAAGAAATTACCTATCGAAAAGGAGCCCAACCCAATGATTTATTGATAGTGACTGGAGATTTGGGTGCGGCCTATATGGGATTGCAAGTTTTAGAGCGAGAGAAACAAGTATTTTTAGTGAATCCCAACAATCAACCTGATTTAGAACCCTACACCTATTTGGTGGAACGCCAACTTAAACCCGAGGCTCGAAAAGACATTCGGGAATTGCTTCAAAAACTTGAGGTGCGTCCCACGTCCATGATTGACATCTCTGACGGACTTTCCTCTGAAATCCTTCATCTATGTAAACACTCTGAAACAGGTTGTGTTTTGTTTGAAGAAAAAATCCCATTAGATCCACAGCTCATTTCGGTATGTGAGGAATTCGCAATAGACAGCACTACCGTAGCGTTAAACGGCGGTGAAGATTATGAATTGTTGTTTACGATACCGCTGGAAGATTTTGATAAAGTTAAAGCCAATCCTCATTTAACGGCAATTGGCCACATTACAGATAAAAAAGAAGGTGCTCATTTATTCACAAGGGCTGGGGAAAAAATCCCTTTAAAAGCTCGAGGTTGGAATGCCCTCAACACATAAAACAAAAAGCGACACCTTGGGGATAGTGTCGCTTTTTTTGTTTACATTTTTTGGTTGGGACAAAAAAGGTGTTTCTTGTAAAATCTAAATGTTCAATGAATTTTTATGCTCAAATTCTATGATGTAAAAGTATAACTGATTTCACCTAAGTCGGTTACGGTTTTCCGTAAAAGACATTACGGTTTTCAACCTATTTTCCATTTATAAAATAAAAAAAAGCAACAGCTAAAGAGACTGTTGCTTTTTTTAATGTTAAACCTAACGTGTAGGTTTGATTTCCAATCTTTTCAATAATGAAAAAAACTACCTTACAAAGATAGTCTTCTCTTGAGTTGTAGCGTTACGGTAAACCGCAATTCTCATTACGGTTTCCCACCTATTTTTAGTTAGATCAATCCTTTGCTTTTGGCTTCAGTTACCATTTCAACGTCACTACCACCTTTCATTTTCAAGAGGTCTTTAAGGTGTACTTTCCTTTTTTCAATGGCACTCAATGACAAGGGAATGTATTCTGTAAGGTCTTTGGTTTTGACCCCTTTTGAAATATACTGTAAAATTTGTCGGTCGTAATCGTCAATATGTATAGGGTCGTGTTGCGACTGACTCACAAATCGAACAACCGTTTGGCTATAATAGTTTTCGTTATTTACAATCTTATTAAAAGCCAAAAGCAACTCATCAAAAGTTAGGTCATTTTTAATGACCATTCCGTTGGGATTTAAGTCTTTGATGATGTTATGAATCTTAACAAGTTCTGAGTGCATGGTCAACAAGATGATTTTACACTCCGGCATGACGTTTTTAAGCAACTTCGCCAAATCTTCACCAGAATAAATATTCATCTCTTCATAGGGCGGCATACTGATGTCTAAAAAAGCATAATCGAAGTCTTCTTGTCCAGGTTCTGTAATCACATCATAGGCTTCCCGGCAATTACTGGCTTGGGTGATGCTATATTTAAAAGTATCCGGGCGAAAACTCTTCAATGTGTTTTTGTAGGCTTCGATAATAAAGGGGTGATCGTCAACGATAAGAATACGGTGAACTTTTGACATGGGTGTTGTAGTTATGTTGTTTTTGTACCTACCAAATATAAAAAGAAAACCGTAAGGATGAAAAATTAATTTCAGGGTTTACTAAAACCTAATTTGGAAATAGGTTCAGGCCTATTAAAACCTCTTTAGTTCACAACTTCTTACATAATTAACACCCTTTTAAAAAGCTAAAGGATATTTTTATTGTTTTTTTGAAACACTTTTCTAAAAAAAGTATGCTGCAACGGTTAAGTCACAGCATACTTAATTAAGTTTCAAATTCAATTATTGCGAATTTCAAATGATTAATTTTGAGCTTTTCTTCAAACAAATCTCCAGGTTGAGTCTTGGGCTTTTAATTTATTAAACATCGTATAACGATGCATGTCACCATATAGCAAAGCTATTTTTTTGGCTTCTGAATTTTGAATCATGGAAACCACCAAACTATCTCTTAAGGTAATTGTTAAAAAATCAAAATCAGCTTGATTTTTTTTGCCGCAGGAATATTTGACTCCCAAAGGGGTATTTAAATCACAATTTGATAAAATGATTTCTCCTCTTCTTCTCTCAAATTCATCAATTATTCCCTTGATATTATAATCAGCATTAATGTCTTTAGTACCATCAATTCCGGTATTGGAAAGGGTTTGATGCACATATCCTTTGACTTTAAATTTTTTCATGTCCTTGTTGGTTTCATCTAAGTAAGACGTAAAATGAAACCCTAATATCTTCCTGATTTTTCGCTGATACATATCCCGATCTGCATCCGTTAAATCTATATCTTTTTTTATGCCTTCATAAAAAATAACATACCCATCATTTCTTAAAGAATCGATGTCTTTGGCAATTTGATTAAAATACTCTTGCTTATTGAGATGCATAACCCCTAAAAATGCAAGTTTTTTTTTCATCATTGGTGTATTCTTGTACAAAATATATTTTCCTCATTACGTTACCCTTTACGCCCAAAAGAACTCTTGTACAAGAAATTAGACTAAAAATTAAAGTGAAGATACGATCTTTGCTACATCCTCTAAAACTCTGACAGTGGTGTCAACCCAACAATTGAATCTACAACCACCAAAACCAGGTAATCTATTACCGTCTTCATCTATAAATTTTGCTCTACAATTGGCGATACATGCAGAATGAGAGGTTTGAGACGGTTCTGATTCAGTAGCATTTTGAGCAAACACATCTTGATTGTTTAAAAATATATTTTGATCAATACCGGCAAACCTCACTAGATTTTCACTTAATTCTATTGATCTAACTCCAGAACCGTCTAGAGGAACTGAAATTCTTAATTCTCATTCAACTTTAGATTTTCCATCTTTGTTTGAAAGTGTTATTTTTTCTTTATTGCTTTTAGTTCTCTAATCAATTTTGCTTTTGTTTCTAAATAGATACCATAAACTACATCATCTTGAATAAGCATTTTAAGACAATAAGGGTATGTCTCTTGCGGTGATGGTCCCAAAAAAATATCTTCTTTGATTTTTTCAGGAGTGCAGGGGCCTAAAACTGTTTCATTAAAATAACAGCCGTTCCCAAAATGTACTTTTTCATTTGAAATTAAAAATTTTGTTTCGTTATCATCATAGCGATAGATTCTAACGAAAGTTTTGAAACATTCTTCATCTAAAAATTCACA
>JBKBOP010000096.1:0-8323 GCA_046293575.1 Flavobacterium sp.
ATGATTCTCTTGCGAAGTGGTTGAGGAAAATAAAGAATTTTGGCTCCGTATTCGCCCACGCGATTGGGTGTAAAAATAGAGGCTGTAAGCGAGCCAAGAGTTTGTTCACATGCTTTTGCAAAGGAAATGGGGTGCACGGTTTTCACTAGTTCCTGCCATTTAAAAATTTCGAATAGCCAATTGACTACTGTCAACAAAATCATCCCAAGCAAAGAAACTAGAGTGAAACGAACAGATAATCCCTCCCAATCTTCCCACGACTGCATTCTCAATCTGCTATAGATAAAATAAAAAGCCGCGGCCACAATCATCAATTTGATGAGAACGAGCAAGAATTGTTTAGCTTTGTGAGGAATTGCAATCATCTTCACAAAGAAACGATTTTAAACTTGAAACCTGAAACCCCAATAACTTCTGAACGCATCATTTTAGGCATTGATCCCGGAACCACGGTGATGGGCTTTGGTTTGATTAAAGTCATCAACAAAAAGATGGAGTTCATACAATTGAACGAATTGATTTTGAGCAAATATGACAACCATTACACCAAATTAAAAGTCATTTTTGAACGTACCATTGAGTTGATTGAAACCCATCATCCGGATGAAATTGCGATTGAAGCACCCTTTTTTGGCAAGAACGTGCAATCCATGCTCAAACTCGGCAGAGCACAAGGAGTGGCGATGGCCGCCGGTTTGTCGAGACAAATTCCCATTACCGAATACGAACCCAAAAAAATCAAAATGGCCATCACCGGAAACGGAAACGCCAGCAAAGAACAAGTCGCCAAAATGCTGCAGCAACTCTTGGGTTTAAAAGAATTACCGAAAAACCTCGATTCTACGGATGGATTGGCAGCGGCTGTTTGTCATTTTTTTAATAGTGGGAAAGTAGTTGGAGAAAAGAGTTATTCAGGTTGGGGAGCTTTTGTGAAGGAAAATGAGAAACGAGTTAAGAAGTAGTTCGCAGTCTCAGTTTACAGTCTCAGTACTGCAAACTGCGACTGCGACTGTAAACTAAAATAAATGAGCGGTATCTACATCCACATCCCCTTCTGCAAACAAGCATGTCACTATTGCGACTTTCACTTTTCAACTTCAATGAAAAAGAAAGACGAGATGATTTTGGCTTTAGCGAAAGAAATTCAGTTGAGAAAAGAGGAATTCAAAAATGATATTGTCGAAACCATATATTTTGGTGGAGGAACGCCTAGTATATTAGCAATTGAAGATTTGAGATTGTTGATTGATGAAGTTTATAAAAATTACAATGTTGTTGAAAACCCTGAAATAACAGTCGAAGCGAATCCCGATGATTTATCCTCCGATTTGTCATTCCGAGGAACGAGGAATCTCTTTGAGGAACTCAAAGCAATCGGAATTAACCGTCTCTCCATCGGTATTCAATCTTTTTTTGAAGACGATTTAAAGATGATGAATCGTGCTCACAATGCCAATGAAGCCAAAAAGTGTTTGGAAGAAGCCACTAAACATTTCGATAATATCTCTCTCGATTTGATTTACGGAATTCCGGGGATGAGCAATAAAAAATGGATGCAAAATATTGAAATTGCTTTGTCTTTTGGTATTCCGCATATTTCTAGTTATGCCTTGACCGTGGAGCCCAAAACCGCTTTACATTCATTTATTCAGAAGGGCATCATTCCGGCCCCTGAGGACGAAGTGGCACAGGAACATTTTCAAATACTGATGGAACGATTGGAGGAGGAAGGCTTTGTGCATTACGAATTATCTAATTTTGGTAAGGAAGGTTATTTTTCAAAGAACAATTCTAATTATTGGTTGGGCAAAAAGTATATCGGCATAGGTCCTTCTGCACACAGTTTTGATGGAGAAAAAAGAGGTTGGAATATATCAAACAACTCTCTGTATATTAAATCCATTAAGGATGGAAAACTACCCATGGAAACCGAAACACTCACCAAAACCGACCGTTATAATGAATACGTCATGACCGGTTTGCGAACGATTTGGGGCGTTTCTTTAGAACGTGTAAAGCATGAATTCGGTTCCACCTATCGGGATTATTTGGAGCAACAAGCGGCTCGGTATTATGAAGACCATTTGTTGTATTTGGATGATACTATTTTAAGAACTACTCGAAAGGGGAAGTTTTTAAGTGATGGGATTGCGAGTGATTTGTTTTTATTAAATTTGGAGTAAAATGGAACGCTGATTTTACGAATGCAAGCAACGCTGATTTATTCGTAAGCATCTGTGTTAGAATATCCGTAAAACCCGCGTTCAAAATGCTAGCCACTATCACCCACCACAATACAACCTTCCAAGTAGATTTATCAAAACCCATAGATATTTCGTTACCGTTATCCAATACAGAAAATAATCCCATTGCTTGGTACATCGAAAAACCGCAGATTGAACCCGTGCGATTTGGCAATTGGGTCGGTAGTGTTAAAGGCGGTGCAACAACCAACTTCAACAACATCTTTTTTAATCCGCATGGACACGGCACACACACTGAATGTCTGGGACATATTACAAAGGAATTTTTCAGCATCAATCAAACTCTAAAAAACTTTTTTTTCACTGCTCAACTGATTTCAATTCAACCTGAAAAACAAGACGAAGATTTTGTGATTACGAAAAATCAAGTTGAAAAAGCCTTAGGAAATGAAACCCCGGAAGCCATAATAATTCGCACCTTACCCAATATACAGGAAAAAAAGTCGAAAAATTATTCGCATACCAATCCGCCTTATCTGCATGAAGAAGCAGCCCTTTATATTCGTGAAAAAGGCATTCAACATTTATTAATCGATTTGCCAAGCGTGGATAAAGAAAAAGACGAAGGGAAATTATTGGCTCACAAAGCATTTTGGAATGTGAAAGATGTAAATCAATTAAATGAAGATGCACGAAAAAATGCAACGATAACAGAACTAGTATTTGTCAATGATAACGTTAAAGATGGTTCGTATTTATTGAATTTACAGATAGCTTCGTTTGAAAATGATGCTTCGCCATCAAAACCAATTCTTTTTCAAATTCTATAAATTTAGATGATGAATATTGAGCAACTATATGATTATTGTTTGTCCAAAAAAGGCGTCACCGAACACTTTCCTTTTGACGAAGATACGTTAGTATTTAAAGTCGGTGGAAAAATGTTTTGCTTAACTTCTTTAAAAGATTGGGAAAACGGAACACCCTCGTTAAACCTAAAATGTGATCCCGAAAAAGCGTTGGAACTTCGTGCCGAATATGATGCGATAACGCCCGGTTACCACATGAGTAAAGTGCATTGGAATACAGTTGCCTTTAAAAGTGATGTGGATGATAAAATGATGCGAGAATTGATAAACCATTCGTATGATTTGGTTTTTAAAAGTTTGGCTAAGGTGTTGAGAAACGAAATTGAAAATTAACAATTAAATTATAAATTACTTATCATCGGAAAACACAAAATCCGCTTAAACAAATAAATTTAAACGGATTTTATACTTAGCGTCTTTGCTCCCGAATTTTCGGGATTTGTGTGAAAAAGTATCGCAGAGCCGCAAATTTGAAAACTATAAAAAATAGTAAGGTCTACTTACTCAACTCCACAAAATATTTATAAAACAACGGAATGGTTTCAATTCCTTTGAGGTAATTGAAAACCCCGAAATGCTCATTAGGTGAGTGAATCGCATCACTATCAAGACCGAATCCCATTAAAATAGTTTTAGATTTTAGTTCTTTTTCAAACAGAGCTACAATAGGAATACTTCCTCCAGAACGCACCGGAATGGCCGGAACACCAAAGGTTTCTGTATAGGCTTTGTTGGCCGCTTGATAACCAATGCTATCGATGGGCGTTACGTAACCTTGTCCGCCATGATGCGGTGTCACTTTTACTTTTACCGATTTTGGAGCGATGCTTTCAAAATGGTTTTTGAACAATTCGATGATTTCTTGCCAATCTTGATGGGGTACTAATCGCATAGAGATTTTAGCAAAAGCTTTACTAGCAATGACGGTTTTGGCTCCTTCACCGGTGTAGCCACCCCAGATTCCATTGACGTCTAACGTGGGTCGGATGGAATTGCGTTCGTTTGTGGTGTAACCTGCTTCACCGTGAATGTCATTGATATCTATTGATTTTTTGTAGTTTTCTAAAGAGAAAGGTGCTTTCGCCATTTCGGCTCTTTCCACTAACGATAATTCTTCTACTTTATCATAAAAACCGGGAATGGTAATGTGGTTATTTTCGTCATGCAAAGAAGCGATCATCTTGGTCAAAATATTGATGGGATTCGCTACTGCTCCTCCGTAAAGTCCAGAATGTAAATCACGATTGGGTCCAGTAACTTCAACCTCCACATAGCTCAAACCACGTAATCCAGTAGTAATCGACGGTTGTTGATTGGAAATCATTCCAGTATCAGAAATTAAAATTACGTCGTTGGCCAATTTTTCTTGGTTGTGTTCTACGAACCAGCTAAGACTTTTTGAACCCACTTCCTCCTCGCCTTCAATCATGAATTTGACATTACAAGGTAAGCAGTTGTTGGCTACCATGAATTCAAATGCTTTCACGTGCATGTACATTTGACCTTTGTCGTCACACGCACCACGGGCGAAAATGGCACCTTCGGGATGAATTTCGGTGGTTTTGATAACGGGTTCAAACGGTGGTGAAGTCCATAACTCCATGGGGTCGGGTGGTTGCACATCGTAATGACCATACACCAAAACCGTTGGTAAATTCTTATCGATAATTTTTTCCCCATAAACAATTGGATAACCCGGTGTTTCACATAGTTCTACGAAATCGCAACCCGCTTTTTCGAGGCTGGTTTTTACGGCATGTGCGGTATCGATGACATCTTGAGCATAAGCCGTATCGGCACTAACACTGGGGATTTTAAGTAATTCAATAAGTTCAGAAAGGAAACGTTCTTTGTGTTCTTGAACGTAGGCTTTAATTGTATTCATAGTTTCAATATAGATTTATTCAAAGGTACATAAATTCAGAAGGGCAAAAAAATTTTGGATTAGCCCTTTGAAATTGATTTTTATTTCTAAATTTGCACCCACCAAAGAACAGGGATGTTCAATTTACCGCGGGTGTGGTGAAATTGGTAGACACGCCAGACTTAGGATCTGGTGCCGCAAGGTGTGTAGGTTCGAGTCCTATCACCCGCACTAAAACCTCAACAATAGTTGGGGTTTTTTTATTTTTTAATTTTGAAACAATTTATACATTTATCTATCCCAAACACAAACTTATAAACCTACATCGTTTTCGTAATGAAGATGAAACAAAAATTAAAGGGATGGATTATGGATATGACAAAAATTTAATACTTTGTACTGATTTTAAAATGTTTCAATCTTGCCTTCATGAAAACAACTTTACGTTTCCTATCTATAGCCGTTTTTTTACTAAGTGTTTCACTCAAAGCACAAAATTTCGGCTCTTTCGCTTCTGCGGTTTGGCTCACTGATTGTAATCAATCCAACTTTTTTAATACTACCGGAGAAGGAGCCAACCTCATTGGGCCGGAAACCAATGTGTTTACCAATACTAACTTTGGAGTTTTTCGTCAAAACTCTGGGCAGCTTATTTTTAGAGGAGGTGAAGTAAAAACGTTTAAAACCTCGGGAGGAAACGCTTGTAGCGTTAGAATTAATTATCGTATTTACTTAACCACTGCTACGCCGGGTGCTTTTAGTGTGATTGATTTCCCTTTTTTTAATGATTGTAATACCGCTATTAGTGAATTTCCTAGTGGAGGTCCTTGTAGTGCGGGGGACCAAAAGTGGCAACGCGTCATTGCAGACGGTGCCTCAACGCCTTTTGCACCGGTGGATCTCACCAACCGCCCCCCAGGTGATTATATATTGGAAGTATTTTATGATGTACTTGGTTCTAATACTTCTCCCTCCAACTGTAATGAAACCCTATTGGTAAACAATAGTGGGCAAAACTTCCTTGCTTTTTTCTCGGTTAGACCCACGCCCATATTTACATTTACCAACCCAACAACCTGTGGTGGCAGCAATGGATCCATCACACTAACTGGATTACAACCCAATGCAACCTACAGTTTAAACTACACCAACAATAACATTCCAATTGGAGTCAACTTAATTACTTCAACAGGAAGCGGCACTCATACAATTTCGAATTTGAGCCAAGGCGAATACGGTTCTTTCAGTGTATTAATTAATAGCTGCACAACCAATGTAAATAATCCAATCACCCTCACCGACCCAAGTGTAGAAGCTCCTGTTTCAGGTGGCAATCAAACCGTATGTGAAGCGAACCCCATACAAACTCTTACTGCTGATGCAACTGCTCCCACTGGTGCAACGGTAGTTTGGTTTGACGAACCTGTCGGAGGTACTCTGGTTGACACACCCACATGGAATACAGTTGGATCCATCACCTATTATGCAGAATCCCAAGACAGCACGCTTAATTGCGTTAGCCCAACACGTACACCAGTTACTTTAACCATTGAACCAGCTCCGGAAACTCCTACAGGTGTGAGTCCTCAAATTTTTTGTTCAGATGCGGCTGTGGTTCTTACCCTTCAAGACCTTCAATTGAATGGACAAAATATTCAATGGTATGCCTCAGAAACGGATAGCAATCCTTTGCCCGCTAACACACCTATTCAAACAGGTAGTTATTTCGCTTCTCAAACCGTTGGGAATTGCGAAAGCTTAACCCGACTTGAAATTCAAGTAACTGTAGATACGTTAATTGACCCGATATTTGTGTTTGGTAGCACCATCAATATTTGCGAAAATGACATTACCGTCATTGCCCTGCCCACAACTTCCGAAAACAATATTAACGGCACATGGAATCCAGAAGCAGTTAATACTTCGGTCAGTGGTACGTACGTATTTACTCCGGATAGCGGTATTTGTGCGAATCCGTTAGAGTTAGCCGTCACGGTCATTCCTTCTTTAACTCCCGAATTTGAATTTGGAAACACCATCAACTTATGCAGTGGTGATACCGCTCCAACCCTGCCTACTATTGCTCAAAACGGCATCACCGGAACTTGGTCACCCGATACAATTAACAACACCCAAAATGGCAGTTATACTTTCACTCCGGAAATTGGTTTATGTTCCGAAGCGTTTGTGCTGCAAGTGAACATATTTCCTACTCTCATTCCCGAATTTGAATTTGGAAACACCATCAACTTATGCAGTGGTGATACCGCTCCAACCCTGCCTATTATTGCTCAAAACGGCATCACCGGAACTTGGTCACCCGATACAATTAACAACACCCAAAATGGCAGTTATACTTTCACTCCGGAAATCGGTTTATGTTCCGAAGCGTTTGTTCTGCAAGTGGACATATTTTCGACTCTCACTCCCGAATTTGAATTTGGAAATACCATCAATTTATGCAGTGGTGATATTGCTCCAACCCTACCTATTATTGCTCAAAACGGCATCACAGGAACTTGGTCACCCAATACTATTAACAACACCCAAAATGGCAGTTATACTTTCACTCCGGAAATTGGTTTATGTTCCGAAGCGTTTGTACTACAAGTGAAAATATTTCCCGAACTCACTCCAGTGTTTGAATTCAACAACATCATCAATTTGTGTAGCGGAAGTTCCGCTCCCATTTTACCAAGTATATCCCAAAACGGCATCACCGGATCTTGGTCGCCCAATACAATTAACAACACCCAAAATGGCAGTTATATTTTCACTCCAGAAATTGGTTTATGTGCTGCAAGTTTTACATTAGAAGTCAATGTAAATCCTTTGTCTGAAACTCCGACTGCTGCAAGTTCACAATCATTCTGCACCATTGCAACAGTTGTATTCACCCTTCAAAATCTAGAGGTAAGCGGAACCAATCTTTTATGGTATGCAGATCAGGGATTAAGCAATCCGCTACCGGCCATCACAGCAATTACCAACAATACAACCTATTATGTCACACAAAACACTAACGGTTGTCAAAGCACCCCTACTCCAATTTTGGTATTACTCAACACACCGGTCAATCCGCAATTTAATTTCTCAACTGAATTAATTTTATGTGCGAATGAAACCGCACCTAATCTTCCAACTAGTTCCCTAAATAATGTGAATGGGGTTTGGGAACCATCAGCTATCATTCTAAATCAAAATGGCATTTACACTTTTACTCCCAATAAAGATTCATGTGCTAGCCTTTTTACACTGAATGTTACTGTGTCTTCTCCTCTAAACTTTTCGATTGATTGGGCTAGTGTGGATGAAATTTAAATATTGAACATTACCAATGCTCCTGACAACACATCAATCGAATGTACTAACAGCAATGGGATGAC
>JBKBOP010000097.1:0-8213 GCA_046293575.1 Flavobacterium sp.
GTACAGAAAGAATGCAGAACTCCAAAATTCCTTTTCGCATTTGAGCCTTGGTATTTTCAATGTTCATGGTTCATAATTTTTTTGATTAACTGTTCGTTGGTACCGCGGGTGCGGTCACGATTGATTGATGATGAAACTCTTATTTTAAAAAAGGAATACTTAAAGGATAATGAAAAACTTCTCCATTACCTGCTTTGAGACTTCCTATGATGATTAGGATGAATTCAATGATACACCAAAAGGCAGCTATTATTGAGAGTACAATGGCTATGGTAATCAGATTAACAGGAATGAAATCTATATCGGTTGCCGACATTTTGACTACTTCAACAATTGCATCGATAAAAAATATAGCTCCAATTATGCCTATGATGATTCCATACAGTAAAACACTCAAATTAAAATTCAATACGGATTTACCGTTTTGGTCGATATATTCAGACTCTTGTTTTTTGTTTTGCCAAATAATCATCGGAATAATGATACCTGCAAAAGGGATTAAAAATTTTGCCAATGCACTTAAATGCAAGGCAACTGCTGTGTTTTTTTCGTTTTGATTGATCATGATAAAAAGTATATAATATTATCCTATGCAAATATATGTCTAAAAAAAGGTAGTGTGTTACGCATAGTACTAAATATTAACACTTATTTAACAATGTCAAATTTGAAATAATATGTTCTATTTTTACAAAAAAATAGTTTTATGAGTATCTCAACAACCAAGCTACATGCATTTTTATTTATAAAGTTACCCTCTGCTTTTTGGTGTGGGGTACGGGTTAAAAGAATAAGCGAGAAAGAATGTGTTGTTACCGTAAAACATAGATGGTTCAACCAAAATCCTTTTAAATCGATGTATTTTGCCGTTCAAGCTATGGCAGCAGAACTGAGCACAGGAGCTTTGGTCATGTTACATATACAAGATAGTGGAAAAAAGATCTCAATGCTGGTGGCTCAAAACAAAGCTGTTTTTACAAAGAAAGCCAAGGGAAGAATTACTTTTACTTGTAATGAGGGGAAAATAATAAAAGAAACAATTAAAAATGCCGTGTTTACTGGAGAAGGCCAAACCATTTGGCTGACTTCAATTGGAGTCAATGAAGATGGACAACAAGTATCAGAAATGTCTTTTGAATGGACTGTAAAAGTTAAAAATTAATAAGCTGATAATTTTGAACATGTTTTAAACTAAACCCAATTAACTTTTAATTTTATGCGGTTCGGTAGTACATTTGATATATAATTTAAAATTCTAAAATGAGAGTATTAATTACCGGAGCAACAGGTTTAGTGGGAACTCCCTTAGCTGAAGGGTTTATAGTGAACGGTCACTCGGTACACTATTTAACCACACGAGAAGATCAGATTCAATCCAAAGAAAATTATCAAGGTTTTTTTTGGAATCCAGATAAAAGCATCATTGATGAAAGTTGCCTTATTGGCGTAGATGCTATTGTACATTTGGCAGGTGCTACTGTCGCCAAAAAATGGACGGCTGCATACAAACAAGAGATTATTGAAAGCAGAACCTTGTCTTCACAATTACTTTTCAAGACCTTAAAAAATCACAACCATCAAGTGAAACAAATTGTTTCAGCTTCTGCTATTGGAGTATATCCTCATTCTTTAGATAAAATATACAAAGAATCAGAAATTCAATTTGGTGATGATTTTTTAGCTAAAGTGGTTTCTGTTTGGGAAGAGCAGGTTTTGAAGTTTGAAATGCAAGATCTAAAAGTTGCTTTGGTTAGAATTGGACTCGTTTTATCAATGAATGGCGGAGCACTACCTCCCACAGTGAAACCCATCAAAATGGGTGTGGGAGCCTATTTTGGAAGTGGTAAACATTGGCAGTCTTGGATTCATATTGATGATTTAGTTGCTATTTTTTATGAATCTGTACTTCAACAATGGGAAGGTGTTTATAACGGCGTAGCTCCTTTTCCAGTTACCAATAAAGAATTTACAAAAGCGATTGCCACAGAATTAAATAAACCTTTGTGGCTTCCACCCATTCCAAAATGGTTTATGAATTTAGTGCTAGGCGAAATGCATCAACTTCTTTACAGTAGCCAAAAAGTGAGTGCTCAAAAATTGCTTAAAAATGGTTTTCAATATAAATTTCCAAACCTAAAAGATGCCTTAAAAGAATTACTTCAATAAAAAAACCACCTAATTTCAATCAGGTGGTTTTTAAGTAAGATGAATTAAAAACTATTATTTTGTAGCTTTCACAGCCACTTTCAACTCAATATTGTCATCAACGAATTTATCTTTTAAGTCATCAAATATTGATTTTGATGCATAATTCACTCCCCAATCGGTTCTATTAATAGCGAAACTGTCAGAAGTAATTGTCAACGTGTCTTCATCAACTAATATAGAGGCAGGAAACTTTACATTTTTTGTAATTCCCTTCATAGTAAGATTACCTTCAATGGTAGTTTGACCATCAACTGTATTCACAGTAGTAATTTCAAAAGTTGCTTCTGGATATTTAGCCACATCAAAAAAGTGATCTTCTTTCCCTTCTGCAGTACCTTTCAGGTGAGCTTCTAAATCTTCTTTACCTTCGCCAGCCGCTAAATCAAGAACTGTAATAGAGCTCATGTCGATGGTAAATTTTCCGCTTTCAATTTTACCATTATTAAGGTAAATTTCACCGTTTGAAACGGCAATAGTTCCATTGTGTTTTCCAGCTGGTTTTGAACCTTCCCATTCAACTGTGGATGCATCTGCAACCAATACATAGGGTGTAGCATCGTCAGAAGCAGTTGCAACTTCTTCAGCATCACCAGCATTACTTTCTTTTTTACATGAGGTCAGCACTAAAGCTGAGACCATGACTAAACTTAAAATTACTTTTTTCATAGTGTTAATTTGGATTAATTTGTATATACAAATGTAGTGATGTATCAATAGAATGTTCTTAAAGTAATATTAAATTTTGAAAAAAAATATATTTCAACCGTTTTTGCGGGGAATGTTCCTCAATCTTTTTTTGCTGACAAATTGACATTTTTAATTAAATGGCAGTACTTTTGCATGCTTTTTAAAGGTCTTAAAAATTTATAATTATGAGTCAAGATACAACCAAGGAAAAAGAATTGGAACAAGAGGTTGGGCAAACCATCGAAAATGATCAAAAGTCAAGTATAGAAGATTCTCAAATGAGTCCGGAACAAGTACTGGAAGAAGAACTTGCCAAAGAAAAAGATAAGTTTTTAAGGTTGTTTGCCGAGTTTGAAAATTACAAAAAGAGAACAACCAAAGAACGCATTGAACTTTTCAAAACCGCAAATCAAGAAGTTTTATTGGCTATGTTACCTGTTATGGATGATTTTGACAGGGCTATGAATCAAATTTCAAAGTCAGAAGACGAAATCTTAGTGAAGGGTGTGGAACTTATTCATGAAAAGTTGAAATCTACTTTAGTTTCAAAAGGTCTTGAACAAGTTGATATCAATATAGGCGATGTTTTTGATGCTGATTTTGCGGAGGCCATTACTCAAATTCCAGCTCCTTCTAAGGACTTAAAGGGAAAAATTGTGGATGTAGTTGAAAAAGGATACAAATTAGGTGATAAAATTATTCGTTTTCCAAAAGTGGTTATCGGACAATAATTTTTTGAAACATATAAAAAAACGAAGGAACTGACATTATTCTAAATGAAAAAAGATTTTTACGAGATATTAGGGATTACCAAAAGTGCTTCTCCGGAGGAAATTAAAAAAGCCTATCGCAAAAAGGCTATTGAATTTCACCCTGATAAGAATCCAGGTAATAAAGAAGCTGAAGAAAACTTCAAATTAGCTGCTGAAGCTTATGAGATTTTGAGTGACCCCGATAAAAAAGCACGTTATGATCAATATGGTCATGCCGCTTTTGATGGAGGCGGAGGATACGGAGGCGGTGGTATGAACATGGAAGATATCTTTAGCCAGTTTGGAGATATTTTTGGGAGTGCTTTTGGTGGTGGTTTTAGTGGCTTTGGAGGATATGGAGGTGGACAACGAAGAATGAAAGGGAGTAACCTTCGAATCAAAGTGAAGCTTACACTCGAAGAAATTGCCAATGGGGTTGAAAAGAAGGTAAAAGTAAAACGTAAAATTCAAGCTCAAGGTGTTTCCTATAAAACTTGTAGTAGCTGTAATGGTTCTGGTCAAGTGATGCGAGTGACCAATACGATTTTGGGAAGAATGCAAACTGCAACCACTTGTCCAACTTGTGGTGGAGCAGGCCAAATGATCAGTTCAAAACCCTCTCATGCAGATGCTCAAGGGATGCTTTTGGAAGATGAAACGGTTTCTATCAAAATACCAGGTGGTGTTGCCGAAGGGATGCAACTCAAAGTATCAGGTAAAGGAAACGATGCCCCTGGTAATGGAGTCCCTGGAGATTTGATTGTCGTTATTGAAGAAATTGAACACGAGTTTTTGAAACGAGAAGGAGAAAATCTTCATTTTGATTTATATATTAGCGTGGCAGAAGCGGCACTTGGAATTGCCAAAGATATTGAAACAGTTTCTGGAAAAGTACGCATCAAACTGGAAGAGGGAATTCAATCAGGTAAGATATTACGACTCAAAGGAAAAGGAATTCCTAGTTTGAACGGATATGGCAATGGAGATTTATTGGTGCATGTAAATGTTTGGACTCCCAAAAGATTAAACAAAGAACAAAGAGATTTTTTTGAGCGAATGGTAGACGATGAAAACTTCATTCCAAAACCTGAAAAAGAAGATAAATCTTTTTTTGAAAAAGTTAAGGATATGTTTTCATAATTCTGAAAATATTTTTACTTTTGAACTTTACTAGGTAACTAGTAAATTCTTTTTCATAGCAATTTTTCCCATCCTTGTGTGACCCATAAGGGTGGGTTTTTTTTGTAACAACTATACGTTTAAAGCTACTCATATAGACACTTAAAAACCATTAGTATGAATTCTATTCTGGAAGTACAAGAGGTAAACAAAACCTATGGTGATTATATGGCACTCAATAAAGTCTCCTTATGTGTGCCAGAAGGCAGCATTTACGGTTTGTTGGGTCCAAATGGTGCAGGAAAAACCTCTTTGATTCGAATTATTAATCAAATTACCATGCCCGATAGTGGTAAGGTAATGTTAATGGGGGAGCCTTTGCAACCTAAACATATTGCTTATATTGGATACATGCCTGAGGAACGTGGCCTATACAAAACTATGAAAGTGGGTGAACAAGCCTTGTATTTAGCTCAATTAAAAGGTTTGTCTAAGTCTGAAGCACAAAAGCAACTCAAATTTTGGTTTGAAAAATTAGATATTGAAGGCTGGTGGGACAAAAAAATTGAGGAACTTTCCAAAGGAATGGCTCAAAAAGTGCAGTTTGTGGTAACGGTATTACATCAACCTAAATTGCTCATATTCGATGAGCCTTTTTCTGGTTTTGACCCAGTGAATGCCAACATTATTAAAGATGAAATTTTAGAGCTTAAAAAGAATGGAGCCACCATTATTTTTTCAACCCATCGAATGGAAAGTGTTGAAGAGCTTTGTGATCATATCGCATTAATTCACAAATCAAATAAAATTTTAGAAGGACCGCTTCAAGAGGTTAAAAGGAACTTTCGCTCCAATACTTTTAATATTGGTATTCAAACTGCTGATGTAGAAGGAGTGATGTTTCGTTTAACTCAAAAATTCAAAGTTCAACCCACCAAGTTCAAATCTTTAAACAATGAATTGCAATTGGAAGTAGCTCTTGGTGACGCAACACCAAACGAACTTCTGGGTGCTGTTTTAACTTTGGGTCAAATCACCCATTTTGAAGAAAAAATACCAACTGTCAACGATATATTCATTCAGGCGGTAAGCCAATAAATTTTGTCATTATGAGCATTTTAACCCTAATTATAAAAAGAGAATTTATTGCTAAGGTTCGCAACAAATCATTTATTGTGATGACCTTTTTGAGTCCATTATTGTTTGTGGGTATTGCAGCTTTGGTTGGATTTTTAGCTTCCATGAAAGCTGATGTAAAATCAATAGCCATTCATGACACTTCTGGAAAATTCTTTGAAGTGTTTCAAAACTCTGAAGAATATACCTATCAAGAGGTGAGTGAGCTTCCCCTTACTTTTGTTAAAGATAGTTTATTAGATAAAAATTACGAAGGCATTATTTATATCCCAGGAGTTGATACTGCGACAAGCCTTCAGAAAAGGATTCAGTACATTTCTAATAGCAGTCCTTCTATGAGCTTTATCAATAAAGTTGAAAACGCTATTGCGGACAAAATTACTCTGGATAACTACCTTGCCGTTGGTCTTGATACCACAGCCATTAAGAGAAGTCAAGCCGAAGTGAATATTCAATTGAGTAAGGCCTCTGGAGAAGAAACCGTAAAAGGACTCAATGAAATTAAAATCGCTATCGGTGGAGCTTTTGGGTATCTTATCATGATGTTTATCGTCATCTATGGAAATTTAGTGATGAGAAGTGTCATCGAAGAAAAAGTGAATCGTATTATCGAAATTATTATTTCCTCCGTGAAACCTTTTCAATTAATGATGGGGAAAATTATTGGAACGTCTTTGGCTGGAATTCTTCAGTTTGCTATCTGGGCTGTAATTGGCATCGTACTTTTCATGGCTTTATCGGCCTTTTTTGGAGTATCGATGGGTGCAACTCCTGCTATTGATCCTACATTAACGGATGCAGCTCAAGTTGAAGTGGGTTCCAAAATGCAGTTATATCTCAAGGAATTTTGGACCCTCCCTTTAGGAACTCTCTTGATTGCTTTCATGTTGTATTTTATTGGGGGGTATTTTCTGTATAGTTCGTTCTATGCGGCTATCGGTGCAGCTGTAGACAATGAAACGGATAGTCAGCAATTTTTACTTCCCATCATCATGCCCCTGATTCTAGGGGTTTATATTGGTTTTTTCACAGTTTTAAATGATCCTCATGGGGGAATAGCCACTTTCTTTTCTATTTTTCCATTAACTTCACCCATAGTAATGCTGATGCGAATTCCTTTTGAAGTCCCACTTTGGCAGTTAATTTTGTCCATTTCTTTGTTATTTGCTACCTTTATGGGTGTAGTTTGGTTTGCCTCAAAAATATATCGTGTAGGGATTTTGATGTATGGCAAAAAACCAACTTGGAAAGAACTCTTTAAATGGTTGAAGTATTAATATGGAAGTATTTGATAAATTAAAAGAATTGTTTGGGCTAAGCCTGATTAAGACAGAAGAAATTAACCTGACTTTTGGTGCCATTATAGCCTTAGTAGTTGCTTTGATTCTTACCACTTGGGTACTAAAAATATTCAGAAAAGTGGTGACCCGTAACATTCCTGCTGAAGATAAGAACAAGTTTATCAGTATATTTCAATTTGTTCAGTACCTCATATATGTTTTTGTAGTGATGTTTACCCTCAGAGCTTCAGGGGTTGATATCAGTGTTTTGTTGACAGCATCTGCGGCTATTTTTATTGGGTTGGGTTTTGCCTTACAACAATTGTTTCAAGACATCATTTCAGGAATATTAATTATTTTAGATCAATCCCTTCATGTTGGCGATATCATAGAAATTGAAGGCAAAGTTTGTAGGGTTGAAAAAATTAGTTTGCGTTATACCAAAGCCATTACACGAAACGAACGTGTAATGATTATCCCTAACCACAAGTTTCTGAACAATGTACTTTTCAATTGGACTCAAAATAATAATGATGTTAGAGAAAGTGTTGAAGTAGGAGTCGCCTATGGTTCCGATTTAGAATTGGTTAGAAAAATATTGTCTGATTGTGCGGAGCTTCATCCCGAAGTGTTAAAAAAGCCCAAGCCCATCGTGTTTTTTGAAAATTTCGGAGACTCTTCTTTAGATTTTTCAGTCTTTTTCTTTGTTGACAATGCCTTCGTGGCACCAAGAATTAAAAGTGATATTCGCTTTGCTATCGATCAAGCCTTCAGACAAAATAAAGTTGCTATTCCATTCCCTCAAAGAGACGTACATTTGTTTCCTCAAAACCCATAATCCATGCCAAGAATCCTTATTATCGAAGACGAAGCCGCCATTAGACGCGTACTCACTAAAATACTAGCCGAAGAAAATGATACCTATCAAGTTGAAGAAGCCGAAGATGGCCTTGCGGGTATAGAAAAACTCAAAAATGAAGACTATGATTTAGTGCTTTGTGATATTAAAATGCCCAAAATGGATGGCGTA
>JBKBOP010000098.1:0-5467 GCA_046293575.1 Flavobacterium sp.
GCCATGACTGGACCATCACGATAAAATCCATCAAAAACGGATATTTTTCAAAATTTGCCAATGAGAATTTAACGGTGGGTAAAGTACTCGAAGTGGGCACACCTGAAGGTCGTTTTACCTTTGAACCTGATGCCAGTAAGCAGCGAAATTACGCAGCTTTCGTTGCTGGAAGTGGTATCACCCCCGTATTTTCGATTTTAAAAACCGTTTTGGAAAAAGAGCCCGATAGTACCTTTGTATTAGTGTATGGCAATAAAAGTCCAGAGCATACCATTTTTCATGCCTCATTACACGACCTTCAAATGGAATATCCTGGTAGACTAATGGTTCATTATATTTTCAGTGAAGCAAAGGTAGAAGAAACCCAATTTGGGAGAATCGAAAAATCAACTGTCAATTTTGTAATTAAGAACAAACATAAAGAAAAGAGTTTTTCAAAGTATTATTTATGTGGTCCAGAAGAAATGATTCAAACCGTGAGTGCTGCGTTAAAAGAAAACAATGTTTCTGATAATGACATTAAATTTGAATTGTTCACCTCTACGGAGTCTACCACTTCCCAAGTTACTAGCTCCGGAGGACACACCCAAGTGACGGTGATGGTGGATGACGAAGAAACTACTTTTGAAATGTCACAAAAACAGACCCTGCTGGAGGCGGCTTTAAAGCAAGGATTAGATGCTCCCTATTCCTGTCAAGGTGGCATTTGTAGCAGTTGTATTGCGAGAATTAAAAAAGGAACTGCCGAAATGAAAAAGAACCAAATCCTCACCGATGGGGAAATTGCCGAAGGACTCATCCTTACGTGTCAAGCTCATCCTACTTCTTCAGAAGTGTACGTGGATTATGATGATGTGTAATGGAGTGTATAGCACCTAAATTCCTCCAGAATTCTCGGGATCAAATTCCAAATTTCATGAAAATACGAATAAATGTGACAAAATTTTTATAGTGGAAATTAATTAAAAATCAATAATTTTGGAATAAGCACAAGGAACTGTAAACATGAAATCACTTCGTGAAATTTTAAGAAAAAGTCCTGGAATGGCTGATGATCCGACCATTCAGGAATTATTACATTATTGTGAAGAGTTGGAAAATGAAGTGGTTGACCTTCGTTTTGAAAAAAACAACAGCAAAGAGTTGATTCTTTTGGACATGGTGCGTGAGGTAGTTAAAAGTTGTCATGCACTTGAAAAAGAACAAATAGAACACGAGCGATTTGGATACTCGGCTCCGGATTATTCCGAAGCGGTTAAACAATTAAAGTGGTACATTCTTAGCCGTTGTCAAGAGTCTCGGATATATTTGTAAGCAAATCCAATACTTTATTAACTACTTGTTCTGGTGTAATGGTTCGCATAGCGTCTTCATAACCATTTACTCTTTTGTTACCATACACCGAAGTGGGTAATTTTGGGTATTGATTGCGGTCGGCGGTCAGGCAATTCTCAAAAGGTTGATGAAACGGTACGAAACCAGCGTAAGGATGTGTGGCTCCCCAAAGTGTAATTACTTTTACTCCTAGCATAGCAGCAATATGGGCATTCCCACTGTCCATAGAAAGCATTACCTCCAAATTGGAAATCAGTTTTAATTCGTCCTGAAAATTGAGTTTTCCAGCTACCACCACCACTTGAGAAAGGTTGTTTTGAAGTTGTTGTAATTGTTCGATTTCCTTTTTTCCGCCTCCAAAAAGGAATATTTTTAAATACGATTCCCTTGCCAATCGATCAATCACTTCTTGCATTAAATCCAATGGATATACTTTAGAATCATACTGAGCAAAAGGAGCAATTCCCACCCATTTTTCATTTTGAGAAGCTGACAATGCAGCTGTAATTGAAAAAATATTTTCAGAAAGCGATGCCTTTTGAGGGAAAATGGGATGAGATAGATCTACGTTAAATCCCAATTGCTGAAAAGTGTCCACATGGCGTTCTACCATACTTTTCAAAGGTTTGAATACTTTGTCTTCAGCACGGGTCAGAGCTTTTTTTTCTTTACGACCTTTATTTGTGAAGGCTACTTTTTTGCCAATTATAAAAAACAAAAACCGAAGAATTTTAGAGCGAAGTACGTTGTGTAAATCGGCTACAGCATCAATATGTTCGCTTTGTAAATCTCGATACAACCTCAACAACCCGAAAAAACCTTTGTGTCGTTTTTGAATATCCACTGCAAAAAAATTTACTTGTAGTAGTCCCTCAAAAAAAGGTTTAAAAAACGGTCGAGAAACTACTGTGATTTTTACTGTGGGATATTGATGTGATAGTGCTCTAAGAACGGGAACAGTCATAGCAACATCTCCCATAGCTGAGAGACGGATGACGAGGATATGTTGGATCTTGTCTGAAGACAAAACTGAATTTATTTTTTTCCTTGATACAACACTGGATTCAACGATTCATCGTTATACATTTTCATTTGCTTGTAGACTTTCATGAATTTATGTCCACTTTCAATGTCATTAAGTAATTGGTCAATAGACGAAAACATATCACTTTTTTGTTCCAACAGGACATTAAGTTTTTCATGACATTTAGACCTGTGTTCTTCAGAAGCCTTTGCTCTATGGGCTTCTTCGCTCATGTGATAGATTTTTAAGGCTAAAATAGAAAGTCGGTCAATCGCCCATGCTGGACTTTCTGTATTGATAGTAGCCCCTGGTTTCACTGAAACTGAACTATATTTCTGTAGAAAATAACTGTCGATGTATTCCACCATATCGGTTCGCACTTGATTGGAGGCGTCTATTTTTCGCTTTAAAACAAGAGCTTCTACTGGATCAATTTGAGGGTCTCTGATAATGTCTTCATAATGCCATTGAACGGTATCCACCCAATTTTTGGCATACAATAAGTGTTCTATTTGATCCTTTGCGAAAGGATTATGTGCTGGTTGATTAACATTGTCGTGAACGTGATAATCACGAATACTTTGTTCAAAAATTTCAAAAGCAAAAGATGAAAACATAAGATTCTATTTTCAAGCAAAGATAGTTTTTATACCTTTAGCAAACTAATTTGAAAACCAAATCCATGACGCTCCATTTGCTCTCAGATAACAATAGTATACTGCATCATTTTATGCGTCAACTCAGGGATATTCATATTCAAAATGACCGTATGCGTTTTCGTAGAAATGTGGAACGAATTGGAGAAATTATGGCTTATGAAATCAGCAAAAGCCTGAATTATAAGCCTATAGAAATCACTACCCCTTTAGGGATAAAAAATTCTCACGAACTTGAAACTCCAATCGTTTTGTGCTCCATTTTAAGAGCGGGACTTACTTTACATCAGGGTTTTTTAACGGTGTTTGACGATGCGGAAAACGGTTTTGTTTCTGCTTTTCGACACCACCCCAATAATGATAATGACTTTGAAATTAGAGTAGATTACCAAGCAACCCCCAACTTAAAAGACAAGACCTTAATCTTAGTTGATCCAATGCTCGCCACCGGACAATCAATAGAGGCTGTTTTTAATAAACTTCAACAGGAATTTCAACCCAAATCCATCCACATTGCTGTGGTTATTGCAGCTCCTGAAGGGGTGGAGTATTTAAAAAAACACATTCAGGTACCCTTCCATTTATGGATTGCTGATTTGGACGATTGCCTCAATGAAAAAAAGTATATCGTTCCTGGGCTGGGTGATGCCGGAGACTTATCCTATGGGGTAAAATTATAATTGAAGGAAAAAAACCAATACCCCAAACAATACAAAAAACACAGAAATCAATTCACTAGAAAAGTTTCCTTTGCTATGCTCAGTGTGAGCTGTTGCCATCAAAGCGACCGGAAAAAATAAATACACCGCAACCTCGGGTAACATTGTGAGTGAGCATACTATAATCGCTAATCCAAGGATAAAAATAAAAATCAATTTCTTAAATGCACTTAATAAAATAAGTGGTCTTTTCGATAAAGTCATTACAAGTGAAATCAAAAACAATAGTGCGAAAACGCCATACAACCCAAGCACAAATTGTTGGATAAACTCCTCCGGATAAACTAAATTGA
The DNA here is from genome assembly GCA_046293575.1 of Flavobacterium sp. Taxonomy (GTDB): domain Bacteria; phylum Bacteroidota; class Bacteroidia; order Flavobacteriales; family Flavobacteriaceae; genus Flavobacterium. The sequence goes on from JBKBOP010000098.1 coordinate 4,028, forward strand.
ATCCCAAATACATATTTTGACTAAGAGTCTGAATCCAATCGGGTTGAAATAGCAAACTCAAGAAAACAACGATAACTCCAATTGTTATAAGGGCAATTATAGGAATCAACCAATTTCGATAATCACTACCCTCATGTAAAACAATAGCAATGAATACCAAAACCATTAAAAAAATGGCTGGAAAATGAAAAAGTGATGCCATTATAATCCAAAATGAAGCGTCAAATATTTTCTGTTTGAGCTGTATCATTGACTGCATTGAAAAAATCTTTCTTAAAGAAAGAAGTATAAAAAAAGAAGCAAGTATAAGTTCTGGTTTAGAGAAAATATTCGGGAAGAAGAGAAAATGGGTGAAATAAAAGAGGAAAGCAAACGAATTATCACGGCTGAGTTGATTACGTTTAGCAATAAAATTAGCGATAAAAAATGAGGCAATTAAGAAAACGAGTAAACCCAAACTTGTTATCCACCCTAAACAACTAGAAAGGTAATCCGTTTTCATCGCTATAAACAGAAAATAGAAAACAACGAATAAAGAGGTTATCAATATATAATTAAATGGTCTCGATTTGCCAAAAACACTTGTAATCATTACAATATTTTATACTTTTGCAGTAAATATATAACTTTTACTCATGAAAGCTTTTTTTGAAGGAATCCAATATTTATTTGTTGAAATTTTATTTGCTCCTCTCGACTTTTTAAGGTCTATGGAACTAAGCAGCTGGTGGGGTGCCAATGCACTCAACTGGATTTTTATGATTATTTGTGCTGCTGCTCTAGTATATTGGTGTAAACAATTGGCTATCCACCAAAACAACAACGAAGAAAACCAAGACACAACGGCTCACTCTTTTTTAAAATAAACCATTATAGTTCCTCTAAAAATAAAAAGTTGATTTCTATATCAGCTTTTTGGAATTTAGAGTTTTTCCCGAGGCATCGGGATGAATTTTTTTACAAAAGGTCTAAACCGATATCTTTTCTAAAATACATCTTATCGAAATGTAGCTTGGCTATATTCTGATAAGATTTTTTTGTGGCTTCTTCGATGGTTTTTCCAAAAGATGTAATAGCAAGTACTCTTCCTCCTTGAGAGACAACTTTATCATTTAACAATTGAGTGCCTGCATGAAAAACGATTGAACCCTCCACTTGTTCTAAACCTGAAATAGGTTTATTTTTTTCATAGGCTTCAGGATACCCTCCCGATACGACCATGACGGTTGCGGCAGTTCGCTGGTCTGTTTCCAATTCAAATGCATCCAACTTTTGATGGGCTACTGCTTGAAACAATTCAACCAAATCAGAAGTAATTCTAGGCATCACCACCTCAGTTTCAGGGTCGCCCATTCTAACGTTATATTCAATAACAAAAGGATCATTGCCCACTTTAATCAATCCAATAAAAATGAATCCTTTGTAATTAATGTTTTCTTT
>JBKBOP010000098.1:5477-8021 GCA_046293575.1 Flavobacterium sp.
TATTCAATAACAAAAGGATCATTGCCCACTTTAATCAATCCAATAAAAATGAATCCTTTGTAATTAATGTTTTCTTTATGAAGCCCATTTACGGTTGGTATAACGATGCGTTCTTCCACTTTTTTCAGAAACGTTTCATCAGCAAAAGGTACCGGGGAAATAGCTCCCATACCACCTGTATTCAATCCGGTGTCTCCTTCTCCAATTCTTTTATAATCTTTCGCCATGGGAAGCAGTTTGTAGTTTTTACCATCGGTAAGCACAAAACAACTGAGCTCAATTCCAGACAGAAACTCCTCAATGACAACCCTTGCACTCGCAGCACCAAATTTTTGATTGACCAACATATTTCTCAATTCCTCTTGAGCTTCATCCAAATCGTTTATAATCAACACCCCTTTCCCTGCGGCAAGACCGTCTGCTTTTAAAACGTAAGGAGCATTCAGAGTTGTTAGAAACGCACAACCTTCTTCAACGGTGTCGGCAGTAAACGTTGCATAAGCGGCGGTTGGTATGTTGTGCCGCATTAAAAACTGCTTTGCATAATCTTTACTTCCTTCCAATTGTGCTCCTTCTTGTGAAGGTCCAATGACGGGTATATGTTTCAGAACTGTGTCGTTTTCAAAAAAATCAACGATGCCATTTACTAAAGGGTCTTCGGGTCCCACTACAACCATATCGACTTGCTCATTTAAAACACAATTCTTAACAGCCATAAAATCAGTGGGAGAAAGGGCAATATTTTCAGCAATGGTGGCGGTTCCTGCATTTCCGGGGGCCACTAAGAGTCGGCTACAATGTGAACTTTGAAGCAGCTTCCAAGCTATAGCATGTTCTCTACCTCCTGAGCCTAACAATAAAATTGTCATGGTTGTGATGTTTTGCTTGCAAAAATAAAGGTTTTAAAAAAGAGGGTCTAAAGAAACTTTAAAATTCTTTCTGTTTTTTCGGGGGATTGGTTTTTATACCTTTGGCAAAAGTCAATTTGTTTTGTTTAGGAATCTGTTTATTAAAAGTTTGATTCATTTGGGAGATTTTTTCCTAGGAGGTGAATATATTTCTTCGTTAAAAAAATGGAATCATTACGACACCCTTTCCGAAACCTCATTAGCGAAAATTCAATCGGAAAATCTACAAAAGATTTTACTTCATACCTCTAAAACAGTTCCCTTCTATCAACGTTATTTTGCAGAACATTCAGCTTTACAACCTGAACAACTTTCCGACTTTCCCATATTGACTAAAGAATTACTAAGAGCACAACAAGAAGCTTTGGTTTCTGATAAATATGATGTTAAAACTCTTCATAAAAATTACAGTAGCGGAAGCAGTGGCGTACAGTCATTTAGTTATGTTGAAAAAAAATATCGCTACTATATTCAAGGGCTTCAAGGACATTGGTTTTTATGGAGCGGCTATAGATTTGGCGACTCAATTATGCAATTTGGCATTTCACCCAATCGTGTTTTTCCAAAAAACATTAAAGACTGGTTGTATCATGTGAGCTATCAAAATAGTTTTTCACTTTCTGAAAGGGATTTAGAAAAGGCATATCACACCTTAGTCAATAAAAAAATCAAATACATTATTGGGTATCCCTCAGCCATTCACACCTTAGCGAAATGGATGCTTCGAAATCAAAAAACTCATGCTTTAAAAGCTTTTATTTCGTTGGGGGACAAACTTTTTGAACATTTTAAATCCGATTTTGAGGTTGTGTTTCATCATCCTACATTGGTGGACACTTATGGTTGTGCAGAAGGTTTGATGATGGGATGTAGTCTGGACCATCCATATTATTATGAAATGAGTCCACATGTCTATATAGAAATCGTAGATGTTGATGGAAAACCTGTCAAAGATGGAGAACTAGGGAGTGTTTTGGTGACTTCACTCACTAATTTTGCCATGCCAATGATACGATACAAGCTCGGAGATTTGGCAATCAGGCTTCCCAAAGAAAAATACCCCAAACAGCGAAAATTTCAATACCCGCTTTTAGAAAAAATCGTTGGACGTGAAACCGATGTAGTGCTTACCACCCATGGAAAAACCTTGGTTGTGCATAGCTTTACAGGAATTGTGGAGTACTTTCCTGAAATCAAGCAGTACCAAATCCTTCAACGGCAAAAAGAAGAAATTGACTTTCTCTATATTACCGATGAACACTTTGGTTTTTCAGAACTGACTTTAGAAAATATTAAAATAGCCATTGATCAACTTACAGAGGGTCAACTACATGTCAATTTTATTCAAACAAAAGAGATAGCTCCCTCTCCTTCTGGGAAACCACAAATTATAGTATCTGAATTGCGACCTTTTGGTTAGTTGCGGTACTTTAAAAAACCCCTCACCATCCAGTGCAACATGTAATATATTGATTGAGCCACATTCAAATGCTCTACTTCGCGATAAAACTGCCATTGGTATTTAATTAAATCAGACTTTTTTCGGGATAACGAGTTTTTTCGAATGCGATAAATAGCTTTCGGGTCTTGGATTCCATAGGCAAATGGAATTACTTTCAAATACTGCAACCACAAC
>JBKBOP010000099.1:0-7783 GCA_046293575.1 Flavobacterium sp.
TTCCATGAGATTAGTGGCCCATTTTCAGATCGATTAACGGTGGGGGATTTGTCTTCTATGTCTTCGGGTTTAAACTGGGATGAGTCCTATTACAGCCCTTTTTCAGTTACTACTAGAGCCTATTTTGATGACGATTTAAGCGGTCTAATGTTGGGAATTCAAGTGGTTGATGAACCAGGACAATCGTATAAATACCTTAGCGGTGCGACGCAACTTCTGGCGATGGTTATTGAAAAAGCGACTGGAGAAAAATTAGCTGACTATGTCTCTAAAAGTTTTTGGCAACCCATGGGAGCTGAAAATGATGCTTTATGGCAAGTGGATCGTCCTGATGGTATTGAAAAGGCATATTGTTGTATTGCCAGCAATGCTAGAGATTTTGCTCGTTTTGGAAAACTTTATAAACAAAAAGGAAACTGGAACGGCCAGCAATTGTTAGACTCAACCTTTGTTGAATTATCCATCAAACCAAGATTTAAAGAGTCGCCGGAATACGGTTATGGTTGGTGGTTGAGCGATTACAGAAATAAAGACATTTTTTACATGAGAGGTCACCTAGGGCAATATGTAATTGTAATTCCCGAAGATGAATTGATTATTGTAAGACTTGGACATCAGAAAGGGCATCAATCTGAAAACAGTCCGCATAGCGATGATTTTTTTACTATTGTTGATGGAGTCTTTCAAATGCTTGAAAAATCCAATTAATTTTATGAATTATGGTAGATAAAATACAACTCGAAAACATTCTTTTTCTCGACATTGAAACAGTGCCAGAGGTTGAAAATTTCAATTTGTTGGATGAGGAAAAGAAGTATCTTTTTGAAAACAAAACACAGTACATGCGAAAAGAGGATGATGCTCCCGAAACCTTTTATGAAAGAGCAGGAATCTGGGCAGAATTTGGAAAAATAATTTGTATTTCGGTCGGGTATTTTACTTTCAAAGGTGATATCAGGAATTTTAGAGTGACCTCTTTTTACGGTGAAGAAAAACAGCTTTTAAAAGAGTTCTCAAATGTAATCAATCAACATTTTAGTCAACCGCAATTTGTATTATGTGGTCATAACGCCAAAGAGTTCGACTTTCCGTTTATCGCACGAAGGATGTTGATTCATCAGTTGCCACTGCCAGAGAAACTGAATTTATTTGGTAAAAAGCCATGGGAAGTACCTCATTTGGACACCATGGAATTATGGAAGTTCGGTGATTATAAACACTTTACATCCATGAGATTGCTGACGAATGTTTTGCAAATTCCCTCTCCTAAAGACGATATCGATGGGAGTGAAGTGGCGTATGTGTACTATGTTGAAAAGGATATTGACCGAATAATCAAATACTGTGAAAAAGATGTCATTGCTGTGGCTCAAGTGGTGTTAAGACTTCGACGTGAAGATTTGCTAGTTGAAGACGAAATCAAGCACGTGTAAAGCTTAGTTCTTCTTTAAAATGATTTTTTCAGTTTTGAGAATATCTCCATCAGAAACTTGTATCACATACATACCATCCTGAAGCCCAATTAATGAAATGGGTTCCTGATCACGTATCAATTTTGAGTTTACTTTTCTTCCTTGTAAATCGAAAATAGTAACCATCCCATCAAAATTTTTGATTCCTTTTATGAAAATGACATCTGAGGTGGGATTAGGAACGATTTGAAAATGAGTGTCACCAAACTCAATAGTATTTAATGTATTTTGAATAACGATTTCTATCATTTGATTGGGAAGCCAGCCCCCATTGTTGTTAACAACATCAACAGTAAAGAAATCTATTGATGCTTCGCTTAATACATTATTGTAACTAATTAATCCTTGGTCGATATCTTGTTGGGTGAATTGACTTCCAACATCCATCGTTAGTCCCTCTTTTTGCAGTATTCCCAACGATGTTGAAGTACTTACCGTAAACGTTTGTTCGCTACTTAGTTGAAGTAAGGTATTTGCGTTTAATTCTTGATTGTTAATGACTTTTGTTGAGTTTGTTTCAGTGATGATAACATCTGTTTGCAATGATGGGACATTGGTGATTGGAGCAGTACTGCAAAATTGTAAAGCAAATAGATTCACTTGTCCACCGTCTTCGAAATAATTATCAGTGATGAACAAATTCCAGTTTCCTTGTGCGTTTTGAAGATTAAAACTACTAAGCGGTTCCATTGGCAAAATAGTTCCAGAAATAGCGGGCAAATTATTGCAAGTAAAGGGCGTGCCATTATCGTCAAAAACAGCATCGATGTCATCTTGTCCACCACAAGGTTGTTCAATCAAAGTAATTGAATTGAGATTGCCTCCGTCTCTTTGTAAAAAGATGGTCATATCCTGGACCCAAGTGTGTGAGATATCAACTATAACGTTTACTTTTCCGATGGCAAAGTCATCAGGAATGTTAATGGGCACTATGGCAGTGGCACCAGCAACTTCCTCAATGATTGCATTTGAATAGTCTGTTGCTTCAAAAAGTAAATTACAATTAAATTCACCCGTTTGAAAGGATTGAAAAGGAACTTCCATCGAAACGCCACATCGGTTAGAGGGGAGCACTCTCCAATAATAAATAGATTGTTCACTAAGGTTAAATACATTCAATTGGTTGGAAGTGGTAGTATCAAAAAACACAACGTTTTGAAAAAGCATATCAGTGGCTAATTCAACAAAATAGTTTTCTGTATTTTCATTACTTTCCCATACAAGATTCACAGAGCTTCCCAATCCGGTTTGAAAAGGTGTTGGGGAAATGGTTGTTACTAGTTCAAGATTTTCTTGGTACACTTTCAAGCTTACCGTTCTGGTTTGGGTTTCCGAACCATTACTGGCTACCACATGAATGGGATAGGTGCCACCTGCCAATCCTTCTAAATCAGAAATAACCATTTCAAAAGTTCCGGTTGAAATCAAAGCAGAAGAACTAAATGAAACGGATGCACCATTTGGAACTTGCTCTGCTGAAAAAGTAACCGGACTGCTTTGTTGGGATATAAAATTAAAATCAAAAGCAGCTGTTTCGTTGGAACAAACTGTTTTTTCGGTTTCACCATCATTCAATAAAGCAAAGCTGTTTGTAATACCTGTAATAACTAATGAAAAACGTTGAGTATCGTTGACCAAAGTGCCTTTATGGTTTACCGTGATCGTATAAGGCCCACTGTTGGGAGCATCTATTTGAACGAGTTCAACAGTATCAACAGTATTATCTGCATTTCTCAAAGCGGGTAAACTTGCATTTGCTTGAAGTTTCCACGGATAAAAAATGTCATTTCCTTGAGTAATTCTAATGTCCAAGTCATTCACCAAGGCTGGAGTAGGGTCATTTAAAACACCGCTATTGGCTGTGCCGGGAACGTCTGTCCAGGTGATAGAGGCTTTCAACGGCGTTAAAGGAAGCGTGTTCACTGTCATCGTAAAAGTTTCTCCATTTTTTAAGGTCTCTTCAGAAATCCAAGATTGAAGTCCGTCGTTAGTAATGGCATTGGCAGCATTTTTGGCATTGAGAAGTCCCCACCCAAAATTAGGGTCTGGACCGGGAATTCCTGCATCGTCGGCAGTATGACAAACCAAGCCTTTAAGCGTAGCAGCCCTCATAAATCTTCCGTTTTTTTGATTGTGATATTGCTGTAGCAACGCTAAAGTTCCCATCACATTGGGCCCAGACATCGAAGTTCCAGTTAAAGTTGTGTAACTCGTGTCGGTTGGACTATTCGTTGAAAACAAACCAGTTCCGTTTCCAGCGATGTCTGGTTTGATTCTTCCATCATCTGAGGGACCTTGACTACTACCTTGATTGATTTGTACGAAAATTAAATTTCCATCAGCATCAACATTCGCATCTCTTGCATTGGCAATAACAAGATTGTTTTTGGCATTTTTATTTCCGTTTAACTTGTCATAGCCTGCTGTGCTAGGTTCAGGATTAGTATTATTTCCATCGTTACCTGCAGAGGTTACCATCAAATAATAAGGTGCTGCATAAGCCACTTGATCCCATGCCCTAGCTTGTTGTGAATAGGCACCAATAAACCAGGGTTGTTGAGAAACACTGTTTACGGGAATTCCATAAGAATGGTTGCTCAATAAAAGGCCATTCTGGGCTTCATTAATTACTTCTGCTAGATCATTATTCCAATCAAAGGTTCTCAATTGAACGTTAGGGGCCATCCCTTTAGCCAAAGGATTAATACCTGTTGCTCCAACGGTTCCGCTCACATGCGTGGCATGAAAACTGTTGTTATTCAAGTTAAAAGCTCCATCACCCACAACAGCTCTTTCGCCAAATTCGACATGAGAAATCCTTGTTGGTCCACCATCCCAAACTCCAACCGTCATTCCCTCTCCATTGAGATTCAAATTTAAGGAACCACCAGAATTCAAATGATTGGTTCTGGTGGAAGCCGCAGCATCAGTATTGTTAATGGAATAGTACAATGGGGTGCCATCAGGAAGAAACCCCATCCATTCGTCAAACGTTCCGTTTTCATTAAACTTTCTAAAAGACAATGATTGTTGAGCTGAACGTTTTTCAAAAAGTTGACGATCCGTTTGTAGTTTTTGAATCACCAGTTCTTTTAAATTCTTTAACTCCTCAATGTTATAATAAATAAGATAACTTTCTTTTTCCTTTCTTGTTTGAGCTGTTAAGATAAAAAGATGAAAGAGAAAACAACTTAATATAATTGAAGAAAATTTGATATTCATAACAGGGTTAATCTAATTTGAGGGTTTTTTATTAACGATATAATTGAATGATTAGATTTCAAATCTAGTTAAAAGCAATAATATTTTTAAAGTTTTGTCACAAAGATTAACAAGTGTTCAAAAGTAGAATGAATTGATTTTTGAGTTTCAAAAAATGAATGCTCATTTTAGTATCTTTATACGATGCAAGAAAAAGAGTTGCTCAAAGTATCTGACCTTACCATTTCCTTTAGAAAAGAGAAAGACTTTCAACCGGTTATTCATCAGGTAAATTTTTCAGTTTTCCCAAATGAAATCCTAGGTATTGTTGGTGAATCTGGCTCAGGGAAATCAGTAACTTCATTGGCCACCATGGGTTTATTGCCTCCTCGTATTTCAAAAATTACGTCAGGAGCCATTTTATTTAAAGAGGAAAACATCCTATTATTTGACGAATCCAAATGGAGAAAAGTTAGAGGGAATAAAATTGCCATGATTTTTCAAGAGCCAATGAGTTCTTTAAATCCGTCGATGACTTGTGGAGAACAAGTGGAAGAAATTTTAAAAGAGCATACGAATTTATCAAATAAAGAAATTTCTGAAGAGGTCTTAAGGCTTTTTGAGCAAGTTTTGTTGCCCTCACCTCAAAAGGTTTATATAAGCTATCCACATCAAATTTCTGGCGGTCAAAAACAAAGGGTCATGATAGCAATGGCCATTGCCTGTCAACCCGATTTACTCATTGCTGACGAACCTACCACCGCATTGGATGTAACAGTTCAAAAAGAAATTATTGAGTTGTTGAAGAATATTCAAAGACAGACTAAAATGAGTATTATTTTCATAAGTCATGATTTGGCATTGATTTCAGAAATTGCCCATCGGGTCTTGGTGATGTATCAAGGTAAAATTGTAGAACAAGGTGAAACTTATAATGTATTTAAACAGCCTCAAGAAGTATATACCAAGGCTTTGATTGCCTCAAGACCTTCTATGGGAGTGCGGTTAAAAAGGCTTCCCACCATCAAAGACTACATGGAAGGAAATAAAAATGCCGATGAGGTTACGCAAGAGGAACGAATGAAGAGACATCATCAATTATATGATTCAACCCCCATATTAGAAGTTAAAAATCTTAATAAATATTACCTTTCAAAAGTGGGATGGTTGGGAAAAAGCGAGTCTTTTCATGCTGTAAAAGAAATGGATTTTGAAATTTTTGAAGGAGAAACGTTAGGCTTAGTTGGAGAGTCCGGTTGTGGAAAATCAACCTTAGGTAATGCTATCTTATTGTTGGACAAAGCCTCGTCAGGACATATTTTTTATCGTGGTAAAGACATCACTAACCTTTCAACCCATGAGGAACGCAAGTTGAGAAAGGAAATTCAAATTATTTTTCAAGACCCCTTTGCTTCTTTGAATCCGAGAATTACTGTTGGTAAGGCCATTCAAGAACCCATGGAAGTTCACGGTTTACATGAAAACAAAATGCAACGCAAGGAAAAAGTGCTGGAACTATTAAAAAGTGTAGGATTGCTTGAAGAACACTATAATCGTTATCCTCATGAATTTTCTGGAGGTCAAAGACAAAGAATCGGAATTGCAAGAGCAATTGCACTTATGCCAAAACTAATCGTTTGTGATGAATCTGTCTCTGCTTTGGATATATCTGTTCAAGCTCAGGTTCTGAATTTATTAAATGATTTAAAGGAACAATTTGGCTTTACCTATTTATTCATATCTCACGATTTGGCAGTCGTAAAATACATGTCTGATCGAATTTTGGTGATGAACAAAGGTCAAATGGAGATTCTTGATGAGGCAGACGAAATCTATAAAAACCCAAAAACGGTCTATACTCAAAAACTTATAGACTCAATACCAGGGGTGCAAAACAATTAATCTTCTTGGGCTTCTTTATATTCTGGATATAAAAAGTTATTGTAAGGAAATCTAGTGATATGAATTTGTCTCACTGCCTCGTACACTTTTTCCCTAAATTCTTCAAAATTGGTTTTATCTGTAGCAGAAATAAATAAAGTTTTCTCTGCACCCATTTTGGACATCCAAGTGTTTTTCCATTCTTCTAAAGAGTAATGGCGACTGGTTTTTTCAGTCATCAAATCGTCTTCATCGATTTTTATTGATTTATAAGCATCAATTTTATTGAAAACCATAATGGTAGGCTTGTCAGCACTTTTGATGTCTAAAAGGGTTTGATTTACCGAAGCAATATGATCCTCAAAATCAGGATGGGAAATATCAACCACATGAAGTAGTAAATCTGCTTCACGAACTTCATCTAGTGTACTTTTAAAGGATTCTACTAATTGAGTGGGTAATTTACGGATGAACCCAACGGTGTCAGACAATAAAAAAGGAAGATTTTTAATCACTACTTTTCGAACGGTCGTATCTAATGTGGCAAACAATTTATTTTCTACAAAGACCTCACTTTTGCTAATACTGTTCATCAAAGTAGATTTCCCAACATTAGTGTAACCCACAAGAGCTACTCTCACCATGGCTCCACGGTTGCTTCTTTGAACAGACATTTGTTTATCTATGACTTTGATTTTTTCTTTCAATAAAGCAATTCGGTCTCTCACAATTCGTCGGTCGGTTTCAATCTCGGTTTCACCGGGACCTCTCATTCCAATTCCACCCCTCTGTCGCTCTAAGTGAGTCCACATTCCAGAAAGTCTAGGTAATAAATATTGGCATTGAGCAAGTTCAACTTGAGTTCTTGCATAGGAGGTTTGAGCCCTTTGTGCAAAAATATCAAGAATAAGATTGGTTCTATCAAGCACTTTGCAATTAAGAATTTTCGTGATGTTTTTTTGTTGAGCGGGACTTAATTCGTCATCAAAAATCACAGAACTAATTTGTTTTTCATGAATAAATTGACTGATTTCCTCCATTTTTCCAGAACCTAAAAAAGTCTTCGGATGAGGTCTTTCAAGTTTTTGAGAAAATCGCTTTATTACTTCACCACCAGCTGTAAATGTCAGAAATTCAAGTTCATCTAAATATTCATTTAACTTTTCTTCTTCTTGAAGTTGCGTAACGACCCCTACGAGTACGGTTCTTTCAAAATTTATTTTTTCTTG
>JBKBOP010000100.1:0-7642 GCA_046293575.1 Flavobacterium sp.
AATGCAATTTCAGAATTTGGGTCTTCTACTTCACCGTCTTCCACTACTACCCTATTTCTCCAAATCTCCATATCACCTTTGTCTGGGTTGATGATGATATCGAAGTTTTCGTCACTGCCAAATTTCTTTTTCAAAGCATTTCGAAATACTTCTTCAAGAATGGCCATTAGGGTTACCCTATCAATCGACTTATCATCCTTGAACTCCGAAAAAGATTCTATTAAAGCTAAATTTTCCATGTCAATTTAAAATCTAAAAGGTTAAGACCACAAAGGCCTCTTTAATATCTGAATAATTTATTTTTTGTGTTTTAACTACTGTCGTTTTTCCTTTGCCAGTTGATTTAGGCTCTCTGGATTTCCATTCGATGGTAACTTCCTCATCATCAGTGGCTATCAATTCGCCTTCAAAGGTATCGTTTTGTGTTTTTATTTTAAGCTTTCTGCCAATATTTTTTTTGTATTGACGCTTTAAAATCAAGGGTGAAGAAACCCCAGCAGAAGAGACATCAAGAGAAAAGTCAAACTCTTCTTTGTCAAGATTGTGTTCAATCGCTCTACTCACATCAATGCAATCTTGCAAGGTTACACCTTGATCACCATCAAGAGTTACAGAAATCTTGTAACTGTCTGAAATATCGAGTTGTATTAAAAACAAGTTTTCTCTCTGCTCGAGAGCTTCGTTTAATAATTGAGCTACTTTAGTTCTAAAATCCATACATTTATAAAAAGAGGGGAGCGATGCTCCCCTCGAAATCCATTTAAAGAATAACGGTGCAAAGATAAATATTTTTTGGAATAATAAAAATCATTGGTTTATATTTGAATTTATTACTACTTTTATGGTATCAATAGACCAACCATAATAACATTCAAAATCGAATTATTTCCATGAAAAAAATCTTAATTCCAACTGACTTTTCTCAACATGCTGAATATGCTTTAAAAGTGGCCGCTCAAATAGCCAAAAAAAACGATGCAGAAGTAATTTTGCTTCACATGTTAGATTTACCGCATCAGGCGGGTGATGCCATGAGTAGTGGCCATCAAATTCCTGAGATAATGTTTTTTAAAAACGCAGCCTTAAGAAGACTTGAGGAGCTTATGGATGAAGAATATCTTGACGGAATAAATGTTTCCGAAGTCGTCCAATTTGACATGACTTTTGACGGCATCATGGATATCAGTAAAAAGAATCAAGTAGATTTAATCGTCATGGGGTCTCATGGGGCGAGTGGTTTTAAAGAAATGTTTATTGGTTCAAACGCTGAAAAAGTAGTTAGAAATTCCGAGGTACCAGTACTAATAATTAAAAATGAAATCCCAAACTTTGAAGTGAACAAGTTTGTTTTTGCTTCTGATTTTACCGAAGAAGCCAAACCTGCTTTCAAAAAAGTGGTTGAATTTGCCAATAAATTTGGAGCAAAACTACACTTGGTGATGATCAACACACCCAACAGTTTTAAATCTACGTTGGTAGCCGAAGAAATCATGGCAAATTTCTTGAAAAATTTTCAAATCAATGCTTATTCAACACACATTTTTAATGACTCAAATGTTGAAAAGGGAATTCTGAATTTTACCAAAAGTATTGACGCTGAGCTTATTGGAATGTGCACACATGGCAGAAAAGGTCTATCTCACTTTTTTAACGGCAGTATTAGTGAAGATTTAGTGAACCATGCCGTTAGACCGGTGGTCACTTTTAAAATATAAAGTTTAATTTCAATCCATAAAAAAACACCGCTTTATGAGCGGTGTTTTTTGTTGGTCCACAAGGACTCGAACCTTGAATGACGGTACCAAAAACCGTAGTGTTACCATTACACCATGGACCAGCATTTGTTAATTGCGAGTGCAAATTTATAACATATTTGGTAACTCGCAAACATTTATCAAAATTTTGCTCAAAATAATTTTATATCCCACTTCAAACATGTGTTTATGAGTGTAAAATGCCATCAATATTTTGTTAAGACCCAAAAGTTTTATCAAAAAAATACGTTATTTGCAATGGATATTTCCTGACATACTAACCATGACAAACACAAATTTTAAAAAATACAACACCCTGTTAGGATGGGTGAGTTTCGCAATTTCTCTTATTGTTTTCTCGCTAACAGTTGAACCCACAGTTAGTTTTTGGGATTGTGGAGAATATATATCTACTTCCGCTAAACTACAAATTGGACACCCTCCTGGTGCTCCATTATATCAAATGATCGGTGCTTTTTTTGCCATGTTTGCTTTAGAACCTTCCAAGGTTGCTCTCATGGTCAATATGATGTCGGTTTTTTCAAGTGCCTTTACCATTTTGTTCTTGTTTTGGAGTTCTACAATTATTTTAAGAAAAATGATTAAAGACAACGGCGAGCAAATTACTAACGGTATAGCTATTTTGGGTAGTTCGTTTGTTGGAGCAATGGCTTTTACCTTTTCCGATAGTTTCTGGTACAATGCCGTTGAAGCAGAGGTGTATGCAATGGCTACCTTCTTAATTGCTCTTTTGCTATGGCTTGGATTGAGATGGGAAGCAGACATGGACCAACCTGGAGGAAACAGATGGTTATTGCTCATTTGTCTCATCGTTGGAATGACTTTTGGCGTGCATTTTATGGCTTTATTGACCATACCTTCTATAGGTTTAATTTATTATTTCAAGCATTATAAAACCATCACATGGCAAAATTTTGTGGTGGCTAATGTGGTCGTGGTTGCCATTTTGCTTTTCATTTTTAAATCTCTACTTCCATGGACGATGGGATTGTTTGGGAAAACAGAGGTGTTTATGGTGAATTCATTAGGTATGCCCTTTGATTCAGGCACCATTTTTATGACGGTTTTATTAATTTTATTGTTTTATTTCGGTTTGGAAACTACACGTAAAAAAGGCATGGTTTTTTCAAATACTATTTTACTTTGTGTACTTTTCATCTTTATTGGTTTTAGCACTTGGTTAATGCTCCCCATTAGAGCTAATGCCAATGTAGTGATTAACGAAAATCGCCCTTCTGATGCAAGAGAAGTATTGGCCTATTACAACAGGGAACAATATGGACACAACCCTTTATTCTATGGCCCTCAATATACCGACTCATATGCTGGCTTAGACCCAAAAAACCCTTATTCTGACAAAGCTCCCAACTTTGAAAGGGATTACGAAACCAAAAAATACGTCATCACCAACCACTACAAAGATGCTGTTCAAAACAGTCATCGAGACCACATGGCATTACTACCGAGGTTATGGAGTACTGAACATGCAGAAAATTATATGAATTTTACGAGTGTTCCTGATTTTAAAGTTGACCCTGATTACCTTCATGAGCAAGAATTGGTCGGAATTGTTAGTGAATTCAAGCAAGGATATGCAACTGGTAGATTTGACTCCGAAGATTATATTACTTTTTTAAAGGCTTATAAAGAGTACCTAATCGTAGAAAAACCAAATTTTACCGAGAATATTGGATTTATGTTTGAATACCAATTTGGATACATGTATTGGCGGTATCTGATGTGGAATTTTACAGGTAGGCAAAGTGATCTTCAAGGAAAATATGATGCCATTGATGGAAATTGGATTAGCGGAATTAATGCCATTGACGAACTCAGATTACTAACTCAAAAAGACTTACCCTCTGATATGGCAAATAATAAAGGTAGAAATACATATTTCTTCTTGCCCTTTTTGTTGGGAATTATCGGTTTGATTTTTCTATTCAAAAGAGACTTAAAATGGTTTTATGTTCTTTTTGTATTGTTTTTATTTACTGGAATTGCATTAAAAATATACCTGAACGAAAGACCTTTTGAACCTAGAGAACGCGATTATGCCTTAGTGGGTTCTTTTTATGTATTTGCCATTTGGATTGGCTTTGGCGTTTATGCTTTATATGATCTTTTAAAAAATAAAGTTGCCCAAAAAATAGCTTTCCCATTGGTTTTTATAGCTTGTCTACTTGCAGCTCCGGTTTTAATGGCTTATCAAAATTGGGACGATCATGATCGCTCTGGGAAATATACAGCTCTTTCTAATGCTAAGGCTTATTTGGAGTCTTGTGACCCTAATGCGATATTGTTTACCATTGGTGACAATGACACCTTCCCCCTTTGGTATGCTCAGGAAATTGAAGGCATCAGAACCGATGTAAGAATCGTAAACACAAGTTTATTGATGACCGACTGGTACATAGACCAAATGAAAGCAAGAGCTTATGAATCTGATCCTTTACCTATCTCATTCGATAGA
Source organism: Flavobacterium sp. (assembly GCA_046293575.1). Classification (GTDB taxonomy): domain Bacteria; phylum Bacteroidota; class Bacteroidia; order Flavobacteriales; family Flavobacteriaceae; genus Flavobacterium. Next base: position 4,249 of record JBKBOP010000100.1, read on the forward strand.
AAAAAATATGTTGGTGACAATTTGGATTATATCGTCTATAATCCAATTAATGACTCTATTAAAGTTACTCTTCCTAAGTTAATGGATTTCATTAACTCAGACAATGAAAGAACTTTTGTTGAAATGCCCAATGGACAGAAAATCAAATTTTATCCAAGTAATAAAATAAGTATTCCTGTTGACAAAGAGGCGGTTATTAAAAACAATGTGGTTTCTGAAATTTTTCATGACTCCATCGCAACCTCAATGGAATTTACCATCAAATCAAGAGCAATTTACAAAAACAGAATCATGATGTTAGACATCATCAATAATAACAATTGGGAAAGACCTATTTGTTTTACTGGAGGTAGTTTTAATGATGAAGATTATTTGTGGATGAAAGACTACCTGCAATTGCAAGGATTGATTTATAAATTGGTTCCCATAAAAACCCCTTTAGAAGATCAACCAAGTCGCATGGATATGGGTTCCATTGACAGTGATAAAATGTATGATATTGTCATGAAATGGGATTGGGGTAACGGCGACTGCAACAACATTTATCACGATGTTGAAACCAGAAAAAACAGCATCTCCTATCGTTCCAATTTGGCTAGATTGATGGAGCAGTTAATTAATGAAGAAAAGATGGATAAAGCCAAAGATGTTATTGATTTGGCAATTACCAAAATGCCCTTAGAAAAGTATGGCTACTATACTTTAATAGAACCTTTTATAAGTGGATATTATGAAGTGGAAGCTCCAGAACAAGCTCGAGAAATTCTTGATTTTCTAATAAAAAAATATCAAGAACAACTGAAATATTATGCCACTATTGATTCTGAAACCCAAAGACGAATGATTGTTGAAATTGTGACTCAAATTGAAAGGTACCGGTCTATCCTTCTTATTGCAGAGGCCTATGATGAGGCGTTTTTCAATTCTAAAAAAGAGGATTTCAATAATTACAATAAAAAGTTTGAGCGTTTTAAACGAAAATCACTAGAAAACTAAACTGCTGTTTTTAGATTTTTTTGACTATGGATACATTCTTTGTCAATACAAGTCGATGGATACATCGTTTATTTCCTAATTATACTTGGAGAGTTGAGACAAAAGAACCCATTGTTTATCTGACTTTTGATGACGGCCCCACCCCTTTTGTCACACCTTGGGTTGTTGAACTCCTTGAAAAATTTGATGCAAAAGCTACATTTTTTTGTATTGGAAGTAATTTAGTTGAACACCCCGAGATTGCTGTGAACACAATTAAAGAAGGGCATTTGATTTATAATCATACGTTACATCACGAGAACGGCTGGAAAACTAAAAATACCCACTATCTCGAAAGTGTGCAAGAAACAGATAAGATTATTAACTCCATTAAACCTCTTCACAAAAAACTTTTTCGACCTCCTTATGGAAGAATAAAATCAAGTCACGCAAAAGCACTGAAGTCGATGGGGTATGAAATTGTGATGTGGGATGTTTTGAGCAGAGATTACGCAAAAGACATTTCGAATGAAGAATGTGTTCGAAATGTATTAAAATATACCAAACCTGGGAGTATAATTGTCTTTCACGACAGTAAAAAAGCCTTTCCTATTCTGGAAAAGGCACTTCCTGAAATACTTATAACCTTAAAAAACAAAGGATATCGATTTGAATCGCTGCCTTAAATTTGTTCTTTTACGAGACCTATGATGGTATTGGCATCAAGTTCGCCAGATTGTCTCCAAACCATCTGACCCTCTTTGTAAATCATTAATGTTGGAATCCCTTTGATTCTTAAAGCATCGGCTAGCTCTTGATTTTTGTCCACATCAATTTTAATAACTTTCGCCTTGTCACCCAATGCGGCAGCCACATCTCTAATGACGGGATTCATACTTACCGATGATTCATGCCACTCCGTATAGAAGTCAATCAACACTGGAACAGGGGCGTTAATCAGTTCACCAAATTTTGACATACTCTGACAATTTTGTAGTGTTTGTTAAACTAATTTTTAAATAAAGTTTGTACAAATGTAGCATTTTTAAATAATTACAATGCATTTTGTAGTTTTTTTAGTTCGATGACCGTAATTTCAGGCCAAATACCCACCCTGCCGGGGTAGGCATGAAAACCAAAACCACGGTTAACATAGAGGAATTTGCTTTGATGTTCATATAATCCCGCCCATTGTTTGTAAACATACTGCACAGGACTCCACTTCATAAACCCTGGAATTTCGAATCCAAATTGCAACCCATGGGTGTGACCCGACAGGGTTAAATGAATGGGGTTAGAAAAGTTCTTTACCTCATATTCCCAATGACTGGGGTCGTGACTCAACAAAATTTTAAAATCACTTTCGGATAAACCCTCTGTAGCAATATTTAAATCTCCCGCTTTTTTAAAATTATGACCCCAATTCTCAACACCAACAATAGCTAGTTCATCTGTTCCATTATTGATTTTGATATGCTCATTCAACAATAGCTTAAAGTCGATTTTTTGGTGTACATCTTTAATTGCTGTAAAATTTTCCTCTTTAGCTTTTTGAGAAGGCCATTGAATATACTCACCATAATCATGATTTCCCAACACCGAAAACTTACCATATTTGGGTTGCTTAATTTTTTGAAAGGTTTCAATCCAAGGCTCCATTTCTGTGGCATGGGTATTCACAATATCCCCAGTGAATAAAATCAAATCTGAATCTTGCTCATTAATTAAGTCAATGGCAAACTGAATTTTATCAGGACTATCAAAACTTCCAGAATGGATGTCTGAAATATGTGTCAGTGTTAAACCATCAAAACTCTCAGGAAGTTCTGAATAATAGACCGTTTGTTTGATGACTTTAAAGTTGTATTTTCCTATGGTCATTCCGAATAAAAGCGAAATAAATGGAATAGCCGCGACTCCAATAGCCAATTGACTGACCAATTTCCTTCGGTTGGGCAGAAAGGTTCCTTGATCGTTATCGCCCACAAAATGAGTGATTACCCCAGATACAACTCTAAAAAAATCCTCTCCAAACATCACTGTAAATAGTATCAATTTGGGGATGTAAATAATTAATAAGAGTCCAAAAGTGAACAAGGTTTGTTTGGTCTGCCCTACACTTCGATCAAATTGTGAAAAAGAATAGATAAGATAAATAATAACTGAAAGACTCACCAATACATACCCCCAATGCACCCATTTCACTCGCGAAACAGTCTTAAAAGCCTGAAAAGCGTATACTTCAATAAGTAAAATAATAAATATGAAAAACAACCAACGAAACAGCATTTCTTTTTTTTAACAAAGTAACAACTTGCAGTAGGGTGAAGTGAAGCAGTTATTAAAACTTTAACGATTGAGCATCTTTGTAGATTTCTTCGTGAAAAAAGAGCTGGGATTCGTGGGTTACAACCCCACT
>JBKBOP010000101.1:0-7595 GCA_046293575.1 Flavobacterium sp.
TAAGGTCGCTCCTTCCACACTCAGAACCACTAGCCTTTGTGCCTGTGGGGTAACCGCTTCCATCGGGGCTAGGGGAGAATTAAGTGATTGAAGTGGGGAGTCTCAGTCACAGTTTTCAGTCGCAGTTTTCAGTTTTGAATCAGAAGTTGGGAGGAAGATGGAAGCGGGGAGCGGGGAGTCTCAGTCACAGTTTTCAGTCGCAGTTTTCAGTTTTGAACCCGAAGTTGGGAGGAAGATGGAAGCGGGGAGATGGAAGATTGAATTTAGTCCGAAGGGTCGGGATAGAAGTCAGTTTTGGACACCAATCACAAAGGCCTCTTTCTCAATTTCTTCACTTCTGAAAGCTTCTTTTTTACCTGTAATCTTTTTTCAACAACAGCTTTTGGGATGGATGTTTTCTTTCTTTTCTTTTTTGGGGTGAGGTGCTTTTGTAGCAGTTCATAGAGCTTTTGAATCACTCGTTCTTTGTTTTTGGTTTGGCTTCGGGTATCCGAGTCTTGTAAAATGAGTACACCTTCATCGGTTATTTTAGAGGCTAAAGATGAGACTAGAAGTTCTTTTTCCTCTTCATTCAATCCAGCCGAAGTTTTTACGTTGAAAAACAGCTGTACTTTGGTGGCCACTTTGTTAACATGTTGTCCACCAGCACCACTACTTCTTACTGCTTTGAGATCAATTTCTCTGAGAATAGTATCAAAATGCATTGGGAGATTGATGAGCGGGTTTAAGCAAGTCATTTACAGTTTTCACCGGACTAAAGGTGATCAAAGGCACTTCCACAAAAAGGGTGAGCCATTTGGCCATACTGCCGTTCCAAAGTCCAGGAAGTTCATAGGCCAAAAGGTCTTTGCCATTTTTGTTTTTCTTGACTACAAAACCGGTATCGGGATCAACATATTCAAGTAAATCAAATTTTTCACCTTTGTAGTTTTTGATGCCACAAACCAAATCCACAGGATTGAAATGGGTGGAAGATTCAAATATTTTCTTTTGATCGGGGTCGTTAAGGTCAATTTGTGAGGATTCAACAATTTGCAAAAACACATAACCTTTTTGGTTTCTAACCCAAAACGGTCCCCCACCGGGTTCTCCCTCGTTTTTTACCATACCACAAACTCTTATGGGGCGGTTGAGGTAAGTATGCAAATATTCAATTTTACTTTCACGGGTAAACTTCGAAAAATCTTCTGAGATGTCCAGATTCAATTGGGTCTTGATAAAACCAACGACCTCTTCCATTTCTTCTTTTTGCAAGTTGTTGCGATTCAATTGTTCCAAATAATGAAACACTTTCTTTTGGGAGTTTAAGAGCACACCTGCCAAAGCTTTTTTATAATGTGAAATCGTTTCCAAATGGTTTTGAATCACATTGTCAATATTTTTGATAAAGACAATGTCAGCATCAAGATTATTCAGGTTTTCGATTAAGGCTCCGTGCCCACCTGGTCTGAATACTAATGTGCCCTCAGGCGATCTCAAAGGACTCATATCTATATTAAAAGAGATACTATCTGTTGAAGTTTTTTGTGTAGAATAATTGACATTAACGATAATATTATCTTTTATTTCCAATCTTGGTTTAATGTCGTTTACAACCTCTTGGAAAGCTGTTTGGTGCTCAGGTGAAACGGTAAAATGCACAAATGTTTTATCATGACTCACTGCATAAGCCATGGCTTCACGTAGATGTTCTTCCACTGGTGTAGCAATGTGATTTTCATATTTGTGAAAAGGGAGTATTCCTTTGGGTTTGTTGGTGTAATTGAGGTGATTTTCGTCAATAAGTGTTTTTATGATCGCATAATTTTTAAGGTCATGACTCCAAGTTGAAAATTCTGGAAATGCTTGGTGGGTTTTAGAAATCAGCTCATCGTAAAAGGGAAAGTTAGGGAGTCCTACCAAAAAAAGCGATAAGTTTTTTGCTTTGGTTCGATTGATATAGGCATTAATAGATTCTTCACCCAAACGGAAGTGTTCCAAAAACTCATTCAAAAATTTAAACATACGCGAGGCTGCTCCAGAGGCAGGCACCATTTTCTTTAATTTTAAGGATTCTTTGTTTTGCTCAAAAAGAGTAGAAAAATAAGTAGTTTCCTCATCGGTAAATTTCAGTATTCCGTCACCTTTTGATGCAATTCTGTCTAACTGCACCCACGGAATACCTTTTTGAAGGTAATGCATTTGCTTGGCCACTGCTTCAGGCGAAATTTCTCTATGGTGTAATTCCATAAAATCATTCCCTTCAAATCCAAGTTTTTTGTATGCTAGATAGTGTTCCACTACTTTGGTCGCATTTAAAAGACGGTGTTCACCTTTGCCAGATATTTTTACGTACGTTTTTTGGTGTTTGATGAGTTGATTTTCAAAAAAAGCAAGTGTTTCATTCCTTTTTTCGGGTCTGTCTCGCAAATCGTCAGGCATCCATTTCAAGTCGATGTCTGTCAAGAGGTATAAATCTGCTTGTTGGTTGTCTGCCAATAGTTTTAATTCAACATCAGTTGTTTCGTAGTATAAAGCTTCGAAGACATGCGTTAAAAAAACATCGGTATCACAAAAAAGAATTTTATGGGCATTTTTGGCATGTTCATTTTCCAAATGAAGTTGACCTTTCGCGATGGGTAACAGGTCTTTTGATTCACAGGTTTTTTGTTCGCTATCCCATTTGTTTTGTAAATACTCTCGTGCATATTCTGGATTCCAGCAAGTCTGAAACACTTCAGCCAAACCTTTAGCCAAGGTGGTTTTACCAGTGCTTTCAGGACCGTAAATGACTATTTTTATGAGATTATTTTCTATTTGTCTAATTGTTTTTTCCATTCCAAATATCCTAAAACTGCTAAAACAGTGAATACTACATATTGCAAAGATAAAATTCCTAAACCTTTGTAGGCATACAAAGGAATGGTTATTACATCTCCCACAATCCAAAGGGTCCAGTTTTCGAGTTTCTTTTTGGCCATATACCACATGGCGGTGAAGAACAATCCAGACGTAAATAAATCTACATAATTTTCAGTTTCCAAGGTTACTTCAAAAAATTTGTAGATAGTGAAAGTAACCATTATTGTGAAAATAAAAAGGAGGAGACCAATTATTTTTTCATTTAAGGTAGTTCGACTCACTTGAAGTGTTTCCCCATTTAAATTGGGCTTTGCCCATTGGTACCAACCATAAACGCTCATGATGGAGTAGTAGAAGTTGATGGTCATATCGGCTAAATATCCAGCTCTATAAAGTAAAAATACCGAAAGAATTGTAGCAATCAATCCTGTGGGAAAGACCCAAATATTTTGTTGTTTGGCAAAATATACGCTTACAATTCCGAATAGAAAAACGATTATTTCTAGAGTGATAATCCAATTTGGTACGTCGCGATACATTGAAAAGAAAAACTCATTCATGGAACAACGATTTCAAGGATTCCAAAAAAAGAGGATTATTTTCAAAAGCGGTACCAATGACGATCATATCGGCACCTGCATCATAGGCTGATTTAATTTGCTGAAGCTTTTTGATGCCACCGCCCACAAGGATGGGTAGTGAGGTTTTTTCTCTTACTTTTTTGACAAAGTCACTGGATATTGGTGTTTTTGCTCCACTTCCAGCCTCAAGATAAATTAATTTTATGCCCAAATATTCAGCAGCGAGAGCTAGATTAGCTGCTTTTTCGGATTGATGTTGGGGTAGTGGCGATGTCTTAGTAACTTGTTGCACGGTTGTAGTAGAACCTCCGTCCACCAAAATATATCCAGTAGAAATGACTTCTAGCTCGCTGGCTTTAGCCAAAGGAGCGGCTTCCGTTTGCATTCCTATTAAATACTTTGCATCTGTAGCATTGAGTAGTGATAAAAATAATAAGGCGTCGGCCTCTGGGGTAATTTGTTGAGGATGTCCGGGAAACAAAAAAACAGGGAGATTAATGTGTTTTTTTAATGCTTTCACCAATGCTTGTGGATGTTTAGTGTCTTGTTGACTTCCTCCTACCAGAATATGGGTTACAGGAGTGGCATAAAGTTTTTTGCTCAATTCCTGAACATCTTCTAAGTTTGTTTTATCAGGGTCTAACAAAATGGACAACATTTTTTGTCCTAAATTTTTGCGACGCAGTATATTTTGATATTCGGTGTTTTTCATAGTTCCCAAGCCCATACCAAGGTATAATTTTCAACTTCCATAAAATGGACTTCAAAGGTACAGTTCAGCCCATTAAAAAGCAGCGTTGCTTTTGTTTTTTTGTCTTCTATTTCAAAAGGTTCAGAGAATATATGGTCTTTGAAACTGATGCCAGCTTCGTTTTTTACCTTAAAAATGGTTTCTTTAACGCCCCAAACCACAGTTAGCTTTCGGATGAATTCATCTGTATTTTGTTTACAGTTAAAAACAAAAGGTTCAGAGGTAAATCGCTCGGCAATTTTTATGATTAAAGGTCGGCGGAGTTCAATGTCGATACCCGCGTTGGTGTTTCCAATAATCAAGCATGAAAAGTCAAACGAATGCGTGATAGAAATATGTTTGCCATCCGTCAAGTGTGGTTTGCCAAACGCGTTATAATATAAATCATGATCGGTATAGCCAGCTTCCATCAACAGCCTTCTCACAGCGAGAAACCCTTTTTGATGGCTTTCAGATTTCATGCCAAGCACTCTTTCTTTGGAACGTTCTTTGAGAATTACAGAACGATGCAAGTCTTCAAAACTTTCGGTGATTTTCCAAATGTAAATCGTTGAGGAGGGTTCAACAGAAAGAATTTGATATAGTGGCATAGTGTCTGACTATGGGTTTGTAGTTCAAAAGTTTAGCAGTTTCAACAATTCACAAAAAAAGGAAAAAGCCTTTTTACATCGGGGTCTATTGCTTACCTTTGTCAAAATTTTTAGCTAATATAAACATTTCATACATGAGTACACAAACCTTACCTTTCGTGGCTTTCAAAGTTAAAGACATTTCTTTGGCAGCTTGGGGAAGAAAAGAAATTGAATTGGCCGAAGCAGAAATGCCAGGTCTAATGGCTTTAAGAAAAGAATACGGAGCAAGCCAACCTCTAAAAGGTGCTCGTATTGCAGGATGTCTTCACATGACCATACAAACAGCTGTTTTAATTGAAACTTTAATTGCTTTGGGGGCAGAAGTTACCTGGAGTTCTTGCAATATTTTCTCTACGCAAGATCATGCTGCTGCTGCTATTGCTGCTGCCGGTATCCAAGTGTATGCTTGGAAGGGATTAAACGAAGTTGATTTTGACTGGTGCATCGAACAAACGTTGTTTTTTGGTGAAGACAGACAGCCGTTAAATATGATTTTGGATGATGGTGGCGATTTAACCAATATGGTTTTTGATAAATATCCTGAATTAATAAGTGGTATCAAAGGTCTTTCAGAAGAAACCACTACAGGGGTGCACCGTTTGTATGAAAGAATGAAAAACGGAACATTGCATATTCCAGCCATCAATGTAAATGACTCGGTTACTAAATCGAAATTTGACAATAAATATGGTTGTAAAGAATCAGCAGTAGATGCTGTTCGTCGTGCAACAGATATTATGTTGGCCGGAAAAAGAGTCATTGTTTGTGGTTATGGAGACGTAGGTAAAGGTACAGCAGCTTCTTTTAGAGGTGCAGGTTCAATTGTTACTGTAACTGAAATTGACCCGATTTGTGCCTTGCAAGCGGCCATGGATGGATTTGAAGTGAAAAGATTAGATACTGTTATCAAAACTGCGGATATCGTTATCACTACTACAGGAAACAAAGACATCGTTGTAGGCAAACATTTTGAGCAGATGAAAGATAAAACGATTGTTTGTAACATCGGTCACTTCGATAACGAAATTGATATGGCTTGGTTGAATGACAATCACGGAGATTCAAAAATTGAAATAAAACCTCAAGTTGATAAATATACTGTCAACGGTAATGATATCATAATCCTTGCGGAAGGTCGTTTGGTGAACTTAGGATGTGCCACTGGTCACCCAAGTTTTGTGATGAGCAATTCATTTACCAATCAAACCTTGGCTCAGATTGAGTTGTGGATAAACAGTGCTGCCTACAAAAACGAAGTGTATATGTTGCCAAAACATTTAGACGAAAAAGTAGCAGCTTTACACCTTGAAAAATTAGGAGTAGAATTGGAAACTTTAAATGAGGAGCAAGCTGCTTATATCGGAGTTGAAGTTCAAGGACCTTATAAGCCTGAGTATTACAGGTACTAAATTTAGAAATCAGAATTTAGAAATCAGAATTTAGAAATTATACTAAGAAAGACCCTTGCTGAGAAGTGAGGGTTTTTTTATTGGATTTTGATTTTTAAGTTTTATAGCGAATGATGCAGTAGTTTTTTTGCTGACTTAAAAAATCATTGTTTAAAAAGTCTTATAAAAGTTAATACCAAAAAAAACCTGCCGGATTCCGACAGGTTCACATTTTTTTACTGATGTAAAATTAAGCTTCGAAAGGAAGGATAGACACAAATGATTTGTTGTCTCCTTTTTTCTGAAACTTAACGATGCCATCTACTCTTGCATGTAAAGTGTGGTCTTTACCCATATATACATTCTGACCAGGGTTGTGTTTTGACCCTCTTTGTCTTACGATGATATTACCTGCAACAGCGGCTTGGCCACCATAAATCTTAACACCTAAGCGTTTTGATTCTGATTCTCTTCCGTTCTTGGAACTACCGACACCTTTTTTGTGAGCCATGATGTTTAGTTTTTAAGGTTGTTACTCTTCTGTTGGGGTTTCTTCTGCTTTTTTGGCAGCTTTCTTTTTGGGTGCAGTGGCAGAAATTCCTTCAATTACAATCTGAGTTAGAGATTGTCTGTGTCCGTTTTTCTTTTTGTACCCTTTTCTTCGTTTTTTCTTGAAAACGATAACTTTGTCACCTTTAAGGTGCTGGAGTACTTTGGCTTCCACCGAAGCTCCATCTATAGCGGGGGCGCCAATGGTAACGGCTCCGTTTTCATCCAACAACATTACTTTATCAAAAGTAACGTTGCTGCCCTCTTCCGAGGCCAAACGATGCACAAATACCTTTTGGTCTTTGCTAACTTTGAATTGTTGCCCTGCTATCTCTACGATTGCATACATAACAATAAATTTTATTAATTTTTTGAGTTTGCAAATATACAACTATTTCTTTTTCATACAACTCCATCATAGATAAATTATTTCAAACTCTTTCAAGTTTTAAGTTTTTCAACAAAAATCTCCCAAATATGTAACAAAATGTGGAAATTGCATACTTATTGAAAACGTTTAAAAAAATCTATTTAATATGAGAAATGTTCTAATGGCATTAGGTTCTGTGATTTTGATGGGCTTGACCGCTTCGGCACAGAAAGTTGAATTTGAAGAGTATAAACTCGCCAACGGTTTACATGTAATTTTACATGAAGACAAATCTGCCCCAGTAGTAAAGGTAGAAGTAATGTATCACGTAGGATCTAAAGATGACCCGTTTGAAAGAACTGGCTTTGCTCATTTTTTCGAACACCTACTGTTTGAAGGTACCAAACACATTGAGAGAGGAGAGTGGTTTAAATTAGTTTCCTCTAATGGAGGCACCAATAATGCAGGCACCTCTTATGATTA
>JBKBOP010000102.1:0-7274 GCA_046293575.1 Flavobacterium sp.
AACTTTATTGGGTGGATTATTTGCACTTTTATTTCAGCCTGATTTAGTCGCCATTGTTGGCGGTGGCGATTCATTAAGTTTACTAAGTGGCTATAAAGGAGTGATGAATGCTATCACCGTCAATACGTCCATAGAAACTTCCAATGAAATGCTTTCTGAATTATTTCAAGCCAAAGGAATGTATGGAATGCTTAATACTATATGGCTGATTCTTTGTGCGATGGTGTTTGGTGGTGTCATGGAAGCTATTGGTGCTTTAACTAAAATCACAGAAAGCCTAATGAAACTCTTTCATACAACTCTGGGTTTATTTGCATCAACCGTGGCCAGTTGTTTGGCTTTAAATATAACTGCTTCCGACCAATATTTAGCTATTGTAGTTCCCGGAAAAATGTTTTCAAAGGCCTATGCTGACAAAGGTCTTGCTCCAGAAAACCTAAGCCGTACTCTAGAGGATTCTGGAACCGTTACTTCCGTTCTCGTTCCATGGAATACATGTGGAGCCTATCAAAGTGGAGTATTGAATGTCAGCACTTGGGCTTATCTTCCTTATGCATTTTTCAATATCATCAGTCCGTTTATGACACTTTTATTTGCTGCCTTTAAAATTAAAATAAAAATGTTGAAAAAAAATTAGTTTTTATAAGTATTGATTCTGCAAAAGAATGCTCTATTTTTAAGGGTATTCGCATATATTCAACATTATTTTTTTGTTTAATAAAAAAATAAGCTCTTTTTTATTTTTCATAGGTAAACCCAATGGATTGATAAGCAATTCAAATGACTTTAGTCATGCTTCATAACCCTTTTGTAGCTTAAATTTGTAGTAAATTAAAATTCAATAATTATGTCATTTGTAGGTAAAAAATTTCCGAGTATTACAGTAGATGCTATTTCAGATATGGGGGACAATTTGTCCATTAACATTTTTGAAGAAGCCACAAAAAATAATAAAAAAGTAGTGCTGTTTTGGTACCCAAAAGACTTCACTTTTGTGTGCCCTACGGAGCTTCATGCATTCCAAAATGCATTAACTGAGTTTGAAAAAAGAAACACTGTTGTGATTGGTGCTTCATGTGATACTAACGAAGTACATTTTGCATGGTTAAACACACCCAAAGTCCAAGGAGGTATTGAGGGAGTTACTTATCCTTTGTTGGCTGATACCAATAGAAATCTAGCTAATATTTTAGGGATTTTAGATATAGCTTCCACAGAATATAATGAGGAATACGATGCTTTAATTGTAAACGGTTCGAATGTAACTTATAGAGCTACTTACCTTATTGACGAAACAGGTAAAGTTTTTCACGAAAGTGTAAACGACATGCCCTTGGGAAGAAATGTCAATGAATATTTGAGATTAATTGATGCCTATACTCACGTTCAAACCAAAGGAGAAGTTTGTCCTGCAAACTGGGAGGAAGGAAAAGAAGCTATGGTAGCAGATCGTTTAAGTACAGCCGCTTACTTAAGTCAAAATTAATAATCAAAATATGTGAAAGTGGCAATGTTTGTAACGAGCATTGTCATTTTTTTATGTTATAAATAAAAAAACTATGTTATTAGAACTTACAGAGGATACCCTTCAAGACATTGTCAATAACAATGAAAAAGTGATGGTTCAATTTTCAGCTTCCTGGTGTGGAAACTGTAGAATTATGAAACCAAAATTCAAAAAAATGGCACTAGAAAATGAGAACATTAAATTTGTGATTGTAGATGCAGAAAAGTTTCCAGAATCCAGAAAAATGGCCAATGTTTCAAATCTTCCAACTTTTGCTGCTTTTGAAAACGGTCAATTGACCACACAAACTCAAACCAATAAAATTGAGGTTTTAGCTGAATTGGTTCAACAAATTTCTACCAACTAATGAAAGTACCTATTATCAAACACCTCATTCAATTTATTGAGGAAAACGACCAAGACTATCTTGTTGAAACTATTGAAGTGCTTGAAGCTCTAACTGAAGTTTCTTCATTAAAAGATGAAGAGTTGGATGTGATTGGAGAATTGATCTCCAATATGTACGGAGCTCTTGAAGTACAGCAATCCATTTCCTCAGGAATGGATAAAAAAGAAGCTATAAATAGTTTTATGAAACGCGTTTTAGGTTCGATTGATGCATAAAAAAACCCCCGAATTCGGGGGTTTATTTTTAGTTTTCCATTTTAGCTTTTAAGGCTTTGTATTTGTCGGTCATATCGAGAAGTGAGTAGATATTTAGTAATGTTTTCTGTGCTTCAACATTAGTAGCATCCAATTCGATGGTTTTCTCGAGATAAGGTAACGCCTGTTTAAACAAATTTTCCCTTTCTTTTTTCAACTCATCATATCGCTTGTTATCTTTAGCAGAGGTCCCTAAACCATTCATTTCTTCAACAAGTTTAGCATCCTTATCAACTTTTAAAATTGCTAAATTAAAAAAAGCATCTGCATATTTTGGGTTGATTTTTGTAGCCTTAAGATAGTATTCTTCCGCTTTATCAAAATTATCGACTTTTATCGAAGCAACTCCAAGGTTAAAAAACAATTCAGCATTTTCAGGCATTCTTACTGCTGCTTCCTCAAGTAAAGACATATACTGGGTATAGTTCTTTTCATCGTAATAAATATTAGCCTCAGAAATAATCAAACCAATATCATCAGGATTTGCTTTTCTGGCATCTCTTAAAGCAACTTTGGCTTCTTCTTTTCTGCCTTTTTCAACTAAAATCAATGCAATGTTTGAATAGATTTCACCACGTTTCGATGGGATTTTTTCATCTTTAGGCTCCACATGGGTTTTCAACTTTACCGCTTGATCTCTTTCTGCTTTTGTGTTGAAGCTATCGAATTCTTCTGAAATCAAACTTTTTGCTTGATAACTCATTCCTTCACCAGAGTAATCTAATCGTTTAAGCTCTTCATATAATTCTAACGCTTTGTCATAATCTTTACCCATTACAGCAAAATTGGCAGCGTAATAAAGCATTAGTTGGTTGCTTTTATCCATAGCATAAACTTGCTCCAGTTTTGCAGTACCCTCTTTAAATTTTTTGTTGTTTTGATCTTCTACAGCAGAATTTACTAAAGTACCTTTTAACTCCTCAAGTGTTACTTTTGCTTGATTGGTAAATTTATTTTTACCTGTAGCTTTTTCAACAGCTTCCATTTCAGCAAATGCTTTAGCTGAACTAAGAAGATTATTAGATTTGTCTGAATTCTTTTTTGCTAAATCAAAAGAAGCCACTCCTTTAAGATAGTAAAATTGGGCTTTTTCTACATCTGTTGCTGCTCCCATGGCAGCCTCTGCTCCTGAAATGGCAGATTTTATAGCGGAAATATCATTCCCTTTCATGGCTTTTTCTAAAGCCTTGAGCTGATCTTTTTGAGCCATTACTCCTGTGGTTAGAGCAATAGCCAAAACAGCACCTAAATATTTAATTTTCATTTTTGTTAGGTTTTAATTAATACTATTCTTCGGTTTCATTTGTTTCATCTGTACTTTCTGGAGTTTCATTAGAATCAGAAATGCCTTTTACTTCTTCACTCACATCTTCAAAATCCACTTCTTCAACTTGCTCCTCTTTCATTACTTTGGTAACAGCTGCAATGGAATCACTGTCCTTAATGTTAATCAATCGAACGCCTTGTGTGGCTCTTCCCATGACTCTTAGGTCAGAAACATCCATTCTAATGGTTAATCCTGATTTATTAATAATCATTAAATCATCAGCATCGGTAACACTATTGATTGAAACTAGCCTTCCCGTTTTATCAGTAATATTTAAGGTTTTCACGCCTTTTCCACCACGGTTGGTAATTCTATAATCTTCTAATGATGAACGTTTTCCATAACCTTTTTCAGAAACCACCAAAATTTCGCTGTTCATGTCATTGACAGAAACCATGCCAATTACTTCATCTTTATCATCTGCAAGAGTAATGCCTTTCACACCAGAAGCGTTTCTACCCATAGGTCGCGTTTTACCTTCTTCAAACCTCACCAATTTTCCTGACTTCACTGCAATCAGAATTTGGCTGTTTCCATTGGTTAATTTTGCTTCCAAAAGTTCATCGTCTTCTCTAATAGTAATGGCATTAATACCGTTTTGTCTCGGACGAGAGTATTGTTCCAACAAGGTTTTCTTTACGATTCCTTGTTTGGTAGCCATAATCACATAATGATTTTTGGTGTATTCTTCATCTTTTAAATCTCTCGTACAAATGAAAGCTTTTACTTTATCATCACTTTCAATATTGATAAGATTTTGAATCGCTCTTCCTTTTGAAGTTTTGCTTCCCTCTGGAATTTCATAGACTCGCATCCAGAAACATTTTCCTTTTTGAGTGAAAAACAGCATATATTGGTGATTGGTAGCCACAAATAAATGCTCAAGGAAGTCTTGATCACGGGTTGCAACGCCTTTTTGTCCAACTCCACCTCTATTTTGGGTTTTGTATTCAGATAACGGAGTTCTTTTAATGTATCCTGCATGAGAGATTGTAATAACTACGTTCTCATCCGCAATAAGGTCTTCAATGCTCACATCGCCACCAGAATACTCAATGGTAGATCTACGTTCGTCACCATATTTTTCTCTAATCTCAGTAAGTTCCTCTTTAATTAAAGTCATTCTGAGTTCTTTGCTTGCCAATAATTCTTTTAAATGAGTAATCAACTTCATGATTTCCTCATATTCAGCTCTTAGTTTGTCTTGTTCAAGACCTGTAAGCTGTCTTAGTCGCATTTCAACAATGGCTCTTGCTTGAATTTCAGAAAGACTGAAACGTTCAATTAATTTGCCTCTAGCTTCATCACCATCTTTAGAACTTCTGATGAGTGCAATGACTTCATCAATATTATCAGAGGCTATAATTAAACCTTCTAAGATATGAGCTCTTTCTTCAGCCTTTCTCAAATCATATTGAGCTCTTCGAACCACGACATCATGACGATGTTCCACAAAATAATGAATCAAATCTTTTAGATTCAACATTTGTGGACGACCCTTCACCAGTGCAATATTATTAACACTAAATGAAGATTGAAGTTGCGTAAATTTATAAAGAGTATTTAATACTACATTCGGAACCGCATCACGTTTAAGTTCATAAACGATTCGCATTCCATTTCTATCCGATTCATCTCTAATATTGGAAATACCTTCAATTTTCTTATCGTTCACCAAGTCTGCGGTTTTTTTAATCATATCCGCTTTATTGACTTGATAAGGTATTTCGGTGACAATAATGGACTCTCTACCATTGCTTTCTTCAAATCCTGCTTTGGCACGCATCACGATTCTTCCGCGACCAGTTTTAAAGGCTTCAATAACACCATCATAGCCATAGATAACGCCACCCGTTGGAAAATCAGGAGCCTTAATATGGTTCATCAATTCATCAATCTCAATATCTGTATTGTCAATATAAGCCAATGTGCCATTAATAACTTCCGTTAAATTATGTGGCGGCATGTTGGTTGCCATACCCACAGCAATTCCAGAAGCACCGTTAATGAGAAGATTGGGGATTTTGGTAGGCATCACTTTGGGTTCTTCCAAAGTATCGTCAAAATTCAGTTGAAAATCAACAGTCTCTTTATCAATATCTGCTAAAATCTCTTCAGATATTTTTTGCATTCTAGCCTCCGTATAACGCATCGCAGCTGGACTATCACCATCCACAGAACCAAAGTTACCTTGACCATCGACTAATAAGTATCTCAAACTCCATTCTTGAGCCATTCTTACCATGGCATCGTAAACAGAAGTGTCACCATGTGGATGGTACTTACCAAGCACTTCCCCTACAATTCTAGCAGATTTTTTATGAGCTCTATTTGATAAAACTCCAAGTTCATACATTCCAAATAACACCCTGCGATGCACCGGTTTTAAACCATCTCTAACATCCGGTAAGGCACGGGAAACAATCACCGACATCGAATAGTCGATGTAAGCAGATTTCATCTCATCTTCAATGTTGATAGGAATTAACTTTTCTCCTTCTGACATAAGTATTTATAATTTTAATTCAAAATATTCTAAAACGTGCTAATATAAGGTTTTTTGAACTTTTATCAAGAGAAAACAAAGGCTATTTTAAATGATTTATTAACAAATTTAGGTGTTGTTTAGGTTGATAAAACAATCATAAAATGTGTTGGTTAATTGATTTTTTTTGTCAATTTTACTGAAAGTCTTCAACACGCGGAACAGTTTTTGCTTTTGATTATGTTATTGATTAAATTTACAACAAAAAATTGCTAGGTTATGGATGATAATTTTTCTCCCAGAGTGAAAGATGTGATTGGTTACAGTAAAGAGGAAGCCCTTAGACTGGGTCATGACTTTATTGGTACCGAACACCTCATGCTGGGCATACTGAGGGATGGAAATGGCAAAGCTATTTCGATTCTCAACAACCTTGATATCGATTTAAATCATTTGCGAAAAAAGGTTGAAATATTAAGTCCGCCCAACCCAAATGCTCAAACTGGAAACGAAAAAAAGAACTTACACTTGACCCGACAGGCTGAGAGAGCATTAAAAACAACCTTTTTAGAAGCTAAAGTTTTTCAAAGTTCTTCTATCAGCACTGCTCATTTGTTGTTGTGCATTCTCAGAAATGAAAATGACCCCACCACCAAATTACTGAATAAATTGAAAATTGATTATGATGCCGCTAAAGAACAATATTTAAATATGATACCGAACTCAAACGAAGATGATTTTAACCAAGACTTCCCTAAAGCTGAATCATTTAATGATGACAGTAATCAGGATGATAGCCTTAAAGAAAGTAATTTCAATAACCCTTCTGCAAGAACCAATAAAAAGTCTAAAACTCCTGTACTAGATAATTTTGGAAGAGACTTAACAGAAATGGCGGAAGAAGGAAAATTAGACCCCGTGGTTGGGCGTGAAAAAGAAATTGAACGTGTTTCTCAAATTCTCAGCCGAAGAAAGAAAAACAACCCTTTATTAATTGGTGAGCCCGGTGTTGGAAAATCAGCCATTGCCGAAGGACTTGCCTTGAGAATCATTCAGAAAAAAGTTTCTAGAATTCTTTTCAATAAGCGAGTGGTAACCTTAGATTTAGCCAGTTTAGTTGCAGGAACCAAATACCGTGGACAATTTGAAGAACGCATGAAAGCGGTGATGAATGAACTGGAAAAGAATGATGACATCATTTTGTTCATTGATGAAATCCACACCATTGTTGGTGCTGGTGGTGCGACAGGTTCTTTGGATGCCTCTAATATGTTTAAACCCGCCTTGGCGAG
>JBKBOP010000102.1:7284-7583 GCA_046293575.1 Flavobacterium sp.
CGTCGTTTTCAAAAAGTAATCGTTGAACCCACTTCTGTGGAAGAAACTATCGTCATACTAAACAATATTAAAGGTAAGTATGAAGACCATCATAATGTGATTTATACACCAGAGGCTATTAATGCTTGTGTGAAGTTAACCTCCCGCTATATGAGCGATCGTTTTCTTCCTGATAAAGCGATCGATGCTTTGGATGAAGCAGGTTCACTTGTTCATATCACCAATATTGAAGTACCTAAACAAATTCTTGAATTGGAAAAACAATTGGAAGAAGTTCGGGAGCTTAAAAACAATGTGGT
>JBKBOP010000103.1:0-7426 GCA_046293575.1 Flavobacterium sp.
AGTAGTGATTTGTCCATAAACTCTTTTCAACAAATCGAGTTCTTCAATTTTTGATAAAATGATAAAACAACTCGTATCTGAAATAATTGTTTTAGGCATTTTTTACATCACTTGATAAGTCTGTTGATGGAAAATTGAATAGAGACACATTGTATTGACCTATCAATTCAGCAAATGTTCGTTTGCTTATACCAGCCAATTGAGCTGCTTGACCGAGAGATAATTTACCCTGCTCATAAAGTCTTGAAGCAAGTAGCATGACCAATTCACGATGGGTCATATCTAAGTTATCAGGTAAATTTAAAGTCAATGTTTTCATAACTCAAATGTATAATTTTTTTGTTTCATTTCAAATTATATTTCTGAGTCAATAGATATATTGGGTTATTTGTTGACATTGTTTTTTGATATTGATATTGTCATTGTCATTGACCGTAGGGTTTCACCCTACGCTGACGTATCACGCCCCTTCAGAGCTAGGAGTAGAAATTACAAAGGATTTTAATTGTTTTGGAAATTTACCCCAAACTAAGAACTAACGACTATGGACTAAGCACTAAGAGCTAAGCACTAAGAGCTAAGCACTCCAAATTTGGAATTTAGTTTTTGGAATTTGAGTTTTGTATTTACCTACCCCTTCCCCATAATTTTTTATCTTTACGCCACAACCCGCAAACCATGAACTTTCTTGCACATATTTATCTCTCCGGACCATCAGAAGGTGTCATTATTGGCAACTTTATGGCCGACGGGATACGCGGGAAAGATTATCTTAAATTTCCAACAGACATTCAAAAAGGTATTTTATTACATCGTTTTATCGACACCTTTACGGATGCCCACCCCACGTTCCGCCTGAGCAAACACCGCTTACATGATAAGTACGGACACTATGCCGGGGTCATCACAGATATTCTCTATGACCACTTTCTGGCCAAAAATTGGGAACGCTACCATCCCACCCCACTGGAAATGTACGCCGACTCCTTTTATGAACTGTTGGTGCGGCATTATGAATTGCTCACCGAGAGAACCCAAAAGATGTTTCCCTACATGAAAGCTCGAAATTGGTTGGTGAGTTATGCCTCGTTAGAAGGACTGGAAATGATATTGTTTCAAATGCAGCATCGTACCGGTCATCGGGTACCCATGAGGGAATCAGTAAACGATCTTCAGGAACATTACCCTAAATTTGAACAAGAATTTCAATCATTTTTTGAAGAAATACAATTAGCATGTCAGGAAAAATTAAAAGAGCTCTCACTTATTTACCCCTCTTAATTGCTGGAATACTTTCCGCTCAAACGGGATTATTGGCTTCCAAAGGCATGGTCGTTTCGGCCCGTGAAGAAGCCTCCCAAATTGGCGTGGAGATCCTTCGTCAAGGCGGCAATGCTTTTGATGCCATGATTGCAACCGAACTCGCTTTGGCCGTGGCCTACCCCTTTGCGGGGAATATCGGCGGGGGTGGCTTTATGGTCTATCGTCTGGCCGATGGCACCAACGGCAGTCTAGATTACCGCGAAAAAGCCCCAAAGGCTGCCCACCGGGATATGTTCCTTGATACAGAGGGAAACGTTATCCCTGGGATGAGTACAACCACAGCTTTAAGCATAGGCATACCGGGGACTATCGCCGGTTTGTTTGCCCTACACGAAAAATTTGGCACAATGTCCATGGAACAACTCATTACCCCGGCTATTGCATTAGCACGTCAGGGCGTGGTGGTCACCCCTGCCGAAAAAGAACGATTGGATCGTTACCGGGATGCCCTCATTAAAGCCAACGGTAAAGAGAGTCGCTGGGCGGAACCGCATGAAGTGGGTGACACTTTGAAATATCCCGAACTAGCTCAAACCCTCGAACGCATCGCCTATCACGGCCAAGACGAATTTTACAGCGGAGAAACCGCCCAACAACTCATCGATTACCTGAGTCAAAAAGGGGGGATCATGACCCTCGACGACTTAAAAAACTATCAAGCTCGCTGGCGGGATCCGATACGGTTTACCTACCGTGATGTGCAATTGATTTCTATGGGGCCGCCTTCGAGTGGGGGGATTACCCTCAGGCAAATCCTGGGGATGCTGGCGGAGCACGACCTGAGCAAGATGTCCCCGAACGAAGCGGATTACGTGGGCCTGATCACTGAAGCCTGTCGCCGGGCCTATGCCGACCGCAATTATTATCTGGGCGATCCTGATTTTGTACGCATCCCGATGCAGGAACTTCTTAGTGCAGCCTACCTCAAAAAACGCATGTCGACCTATAACCGCAAAAAAGCAACGCCTTCCGAATCCGTACAAAGCGGGAACATCGCCAGCTATGAATCGACAGAAACCACCCACTACTCTATCGTTGATGCCTGGGGCAATGCCGTTTCGGCAACCACAACGCTCAACGATGGCTATGGTTCCAAATTCTACTGTGAATCTTTGGGCTTTTTTCTCAACAATGAAATGGATGACTTCTCCACAAAACCGGGTGAGCCCAATATGTTTGGACTGGTGGGTGCAGAGGCCAATCGTATCGAAGGTGGCAAACGCATGCTTAGTTCGATGACTCCCACCATTGTTGAACGAAACGGAAAACTATGGATGGTGCTCGGTTCGCCAGGCGGTTCGACTATTATTACCTCGGTGCTGCAGACCTTTCTCAATGTCTATCATCAGAATATGGGTATGCAGCAGGCCGTTAATGCTCCTCGTTTTCACCACCAATGGCTGCCTGATGAAATTGTTTTTGAACCCGGTCGCTTCGCCCCTGATGTGTTGAAGCAACTCAAACAACGCTCTTACCGCATCAACGAAAAACGCACGCCCATCCTGGGTAAGGTCAATGCAATTCTTATCCTCCCCGACGGACGTCTTGAAGGCGGAGCTGATTTTCGGGGGGAAGAGCGTGCGGAGGGGTATTAGGCGGGTTACGGGTTACGGGTTACGGGTTTTTATCGTAGGGATGGTTGATTAGTGGTCAGTTGTATCTTAGGATTGGGTTACGGGTTATCGAGTTGCGGGTTACGGGTTTTTATCGTAGGGATGGATGATTAGTGGTCAGTTGTAAGTGATCGGTTGGATCGGGTTACGGGTTGTCATCTCCCCGCTCCCATCTTCCTCCCGAAAAATCGGGATTCCAACTTCGCCCCTCCGAAGGACCCATGAAGACGGTGCCGACTTTCTTAAGGAAGAAAAAGCAGTGGGGTTTTAAAAAAACCTTGAAGTAAATCACTTAAAACTACTCTTTCAAAGAAGCCATATCAATGACGAAGCGGTAACGCACATCGCTTTTCAGCATACGCTCATAGGCTTCATTGATGTCTTGCATGTTGATGATTTCAATTTCTGAAACAATATTGTGTTGGCCACAGAAATCCAGCATTTCCTGAGTTTCAGCGATACCACCAATTAAAGAAGCAGACACCGACTTTCTACCCATAATCATAGGAACTGTATTCAAAATGGGCTCCAATCCTCCCAGATATCCCACAAGAACTAAGGTACCGTTTATTCCTAAAGTAGCAATATAAGGGTTTATATCATGGACATAGGGAACGGTATCGATAATCACATCAAATGTTCCGGCAACAGTAGCCATTTGTGCTTCGTCGGTAGAAATGATTACAGTATCAGCACCCAACTCCTTTGCGTCTTTTTCTTTATTGATGGTTCTAGAGAAAAGTGTTACCTCTGCCCCCAGACCTTTAGCAAGTTTAATGGCCATGTGGCCTAATCCTCCTAATCCAACTACAGCCACTTTAGTACCTTTCCCCACATTCCAATGGCGTAAAGGGGACCAAGTTGTGATTCCGGCACACAGCAGCGGAGCTACAGCAGCCAAATCTAAATTCGCTGGCACTTTCAACACAAAATGGGAGTCAACCACGATTTTTTGAGAATACCCCCCGTGTGTGGAAGCATTCAGGTGTTTATCAAAACCTCCATACGTACCCACCCAACCATTTAAACAATATTGTTCCAAGTCATTATCACAACTGCTGCAACTTCTGCAAGAATCAACAAGGCAACCCACCGCAGCATAATCACCAACGTTGAAATGAGAAACCTCACTTCCTATTCGGGTAATTCGACCCACAATTTCGTGACCGGGAACTACAGGATAAGTGGTCATACCCCAATCATTCTTAGCAAAGTGCAAGTCTGAATGGCACACACCACAGTACATAATTTCTATTTCAATATCATTTGCCAAAACATCTCTGCGTTCGATATTCATTGCTGTCAAGGGAACATTAGATGCTGTAGTTCCGAAAGCTTTTACTTGGGTAGTTGTCATATATGATACATTTTAGTTTAATAAAAATTCACCTTTTAAAGGTAAATATATTTTAAATACAACCCATTGATTTACAGATATTTTTACTAATCATTTTTAAAATACACCTTTGACTAATGAATGTGCTAGAATGTAGAATTCCGAAAGGTAATTTTAATTATAAAAGAGTGGAATGACCACTATAACATCACGTTAAACAATATTTAAAAAACACTACCTTAGCACTCCTAACCAATAATAAACTTTATGAATCCAATACTAAGAAACGCCCTAGCTGTTGTGGTAGGGTGGCTCATCGGAAGCCTTGTCAACTCAGGTGTCGTGATGCTTAATGGAACGTTAATTGCCCTTCCCGAAGGAACAGATGTGAGCACTATGGAAGGCCTTAGAGCCGCCATGCCTTTTTTTGAACCGATTCATTTTCTCATTCCTTTTTTATCACATGCAATAGGAACCTTGGTGGGAGCCATCATTGCGTCAAGAATGGCTTCAGCCAATGGAATGACCCAAGCTATCATTGTGGGATTTTTGTTTTTTGCGGGAGGCATCGTGGCCAATGTCATTATGTTCGACGGTCCGCTATGGTTCACCCTCACAGATTTGTTGTTAGCCTATTTCCCAATGGCCTATTTGGGAGGTATCTTGGGTGGTAAGAAAACCTTAAAAGTAAAAAATTAATCAAGGTGCTAAGGTTTATTCCTTATATTTGAAACAATTAAGACCTATAAAAATGAAAAAATATTGTTTTCTTTTCCTGATAGCTGTTGGATTCTCATCCATGGCCTTTTCCCAAAATACCACTGTTGAATACACAGAAGAAGAACCAGAGTTTCTACCAGAACCTATTGAATTTGTCTATGACATGGAAGCCTTTTTTTCCAAAGAATACGTCAACGCTTTTAGAGAAAAAGCGGCTGCCTATGAAGTAGAAACCGGAAATGAAGTCATTCTATTGGTTTTTGCCAACATGGCCGAATTTGATGACCTAGAGACCTTTGCCTATATGATGGCCTCAGAAATGCTTCCCGGCAAAGAAGGAAAAAACAA
This sequence comes from Flavobacterium sp., assembly GCA_046293575.1. Lineage (GTDB taxonomy): Bacteria > Bacteroidota > Bacteroidia > Flavobacteriales > Flavobacteriaceae > Flavobacterium. The sequence continues at coordinate 5,341 of JBKBOP010000103.1, forward strand.
CGGTGCCACGATTGTGTATATTTCTGAACTCAATGACCTTGAAATTGTTCCCGGTGATGGTGCCAAAAAAGCCCTAACCGATAAATTCATCTATACCCTAAAAGAAAAGAAAATTGTTCCCCTGCTGGAAAAAGAACAAGCCTTTCAAGCCATCCTGATTTCCTTAGACGAAATCATCAAAAAATGGCCAAAGGAGAGGAGTTAGTTGGGAATCGCAGTTGGGAGTTGTGAGTCGAAGTTGGTAGCACTAATAACTACGAACTCTCTTAATGGGTTATAACCTCATTTTCTAAAAAATTTCAATAACGCATCGAGGGTTTCGGTGCTTTTTTTTTGTGTTAAAGTTTGGAGACTTTAGTGAGCGTTGAGCAACCCGCAACTCCCTGTCAATACTGTATACAATTTACTGTATACAACATCAAAATATACAACATCAAAGTGTACAACAACAAAGTATATATTTCAATAAAAAAACTACTTCGTCTTATCCCCCACAAAATAATCACTCTCGCTCTTAAACAACACATTAAACGTCCGCTAACATGTATAAAATGTTTATACATCATTTAGTTTTCGTTGAACGTTTTGAACCTCATTTGTTGAACAATTAAAACTATTAATTATCAAATTATCTATAATTAAAACATTTCTAATTCTATTCAAAATATTATAATTGACAAGTGTTGGTGAATAACCCAAAAAATTATACTCAAGATATTCAACATAAAGATTGGATTCAACTTCAATATCTTTAATACCAATTAAAAAATCAACTCTTTTGATAAATTCTTTATTTAAATTTAAATTATTTATACTATCTAAAAAGAGTGAGGTGTTATTAATGAAAAAAATAGCATCATTTGTTTTAATAGTATCTTTAAAAAAAACAGGAGAATCATTTTTAATTAAATCTTCTAAATAATTTATATATTTTTTCCTTTCAATTATATAGCTATTTAAGTTTTGATTTTTTGTCTCAGAAAAACTATTAATTAGGTTTAGTTTAAGAAAATCAATATCAACCTTAACTTCATTAGAATAAAATAAAAATACACTTTCATAATCAATACTTTCATCATTAAAATTAGAACAAAAACTAAAAACAAAAAAAAATAATAAAAGGGATATATTTCTCATAATCAATTAACAATTATAATTTTAACTTCGTGTTTAACAATAATTCCTTTGGTTTATTTCTAAATTTAACGTGTCATGGTGGAACCACTACTATCCGCTATCCGAAGTCTCCTGACTTCGCATGAATACAAATTAAATTTTATAAGTAAATGAATTTTATAAATTGGCAACTTAATTATTTATTTTGAAATGCTCCGAAGTCAGGAAATTACAAAAAGCGTTGGCAACCCACTCCTGTGGCTCCGAACTACAACTCCCTGTCAATACAGTATACAATTTACAGTATACAATATAGAGTATACAATTCAATAAAAACTACTTCGTCTTATCCCCCACAAAATAATCAGTCTGGCTCTTAAACAACACATTAAACGTCGTCAAACTACCATAAATACGAGTGATGTACTGTTGCAATTCCACTTTTTCAGCATCGTCCAAACCACTCGCGTTGATTTTTTGTTCCATGACTCTAAGACGGTCTCGCACCATCACAATCTTATGGAAAAAAGTATCAATGGGCACTTCCTTATTTTGGGTAGCTGTTCCAGGTTCCATGATGAGTTTACCACCTTTCCATTTGTCGGCAATAGCCACGGTTTCAGTGACATCAGACCAGCGACGTAGCAAACCTTTCAATACTTTTTCAACCTCATAAAAACTCACAGTATCCACTTCATCCTCAATGGCTTCAATCACCTCAATATCTGAATCCAATTCAATGGTTTCAAGTCCGCTTTCAATAAAGGTCACCCAATAATGACGCGACGTAACGTTGGTAACTACACCTGCTCCCAATTCTGGATGTTTAATACGTGAACCAATGCCTAATAATTTCATAGTAACTCTATTTTAATGAATTTTCAATATTTTTTTCGATTTCAAAAATAGGAATTCTTTAACAAAATGTTGTTGCAACACCCTCCAAAAATTCTTTAGAAAACCTTAAATT
>JBKBOP010000104.1:0-7275 GCA_046293575.1 Flavobacterium sp.
GTATGGCAAAATACAACCAATTACTCAGAATTGAAGAAGAACTAGGAAGCGTAGCGTATTTTCCTGGTATAAGAGCTTTTAAACAGAAATAATTCTGGTTCAAATAGAAAAAAGTCCTTTCATAAATTATGAAGGGACTTTTTTTATTCCTTAAGAATTCGTGTTTAATTTATAGATGTTAAGTATTTTTAATCTAAATTTAACGAAAACGATGGAGGATAAATTTTAACATTCCTTGTAATTATCGTAAATTCGCAACAAACATAATTTTTACTCATTAATTACAGAATATACTATGTCAAATACTGCAAAACTTATCTTGAATGGTCAAGAGTTTGAGTTTCCCGTGATTGTGGGATCAGAGAATGAAGTGGCCATCGATATTGACAAACTCAGAGGATTAACCGGAGCCATCACCTTAGACCCAGGTTATAAAAATTCAGGCTCTTGCAAAAGTGAAATTACTTTTTTAGATGGTGAAGAAGGTATTCTCCGATACAGAGGTTATTCCATTGAAGATTTGGCAGATAAGGCATCGTTTTTAGAAGTTTCCTATTTGTTGGTTTTTGGTGAGTTACCCACCAAAGCTAAATTAGAAAAATTCGAGAATGACATTAGAAAATACACCCTCGTTCACGAGGAAATGAAAAATATTATTGATGGATTTCCAAAAACAGCTCACCCCATGGGAGTGTTGGCAAGTTTAACAAGTGCTTTAACTGCTTTCAACCCCAAATCGGTAAATGTGAATGATGAAAAACAAATGTATGAAGCGGTATGCAAAACCATGGCTAAGTTTTTAGTTATTGCTACATGGACCTACCGCAAAGCCATGGGATATCCATTAAATTATTACGACAATACAAAAGGCTATGTTGACAATTTCATGCAAATGATGTTTGCATTACCAACAGCACCCTACAAAGCAGATCATACCATAGTAAGTGCTTTGGATAAATTGTTTATTCTTCACGCAGACCATGAACAAAACTGCTCTACTTCAACGGTAAGAATCGTTGGTTCCTCACATGCAGGGTTGTTTGCATCCATCTCTGCAGGAGTTTCTGCACTTTGGGGGCCCTTACATGGAGGTGCTAACCAAGCAGTGTTGGAAATGCTTGAGGAAATCAATAACAACGGTGGTGATGTTGCTAAATTTGTACTAAAAGCAAAAGATAAAGATGACCCATTCCGTTTGATGGGCTTCGGACACAGAGTTTATAAAAACTTTGATCCTCGTGCCACCATTATTAAAAAAGCTGCCGATGATGTATTGAATGCCTTGGGAGTTGAAGATCCACTCCTTGATATTGCGAAACAACTTGAAAAAGTGGCTCTTGAAGATGAATACTTTAAATCGAGAAATCTATATCCCAATGTTGATTTCTATTCTGGAATCATATACAGAGCGATTGGTATTCCAACCGAAATGTTCACCGTATTATTTGCTATTGGTCGTCTGCCAGGATGGATTGCTCAGTGGAAAGAAATGAGAATTAACAAAGAACCAATTGGAAGACCTCGTCAGGTGTATGTAGGACACCCGCATAGAGAATTCTTATCCGTTGATAAAAGATAACGAAATACTTTTACAAGCCCTCTGACATCAGGGGGCTTTTTTTATCTTTGTCACAAATCAAACAAACACTACATGCTTTCTCTTAATATTCAAGACGAAACGTCCCGATTGAGGACGGTCATCCTTGGAACTGCCGTTAGTAACGGACCCACCCCCATTGTTGAAGAAGCTTATGATCCCAAATCACTTGAACATATTCTTGCGGGGACTTATCCCAAGGAAGAAGCTATGATTCCAGAAATGGAGGCCTTTAATCAAGTCTTTAAAAAGTATGATGTTGAAGTGTTCCGTCCGGATATCATTCCAAATTACAACCAAATTTTTTCCAGAGATATCGGTTTTGTGATTGATGATGTTTTTATCAAAGCGAATATACTCCCTGATAGAGAACGAGAACTAGACGCTATTCAATATGTGTTGGACCATATCAACCCCAAGAAGATAGTTCGGCCACCAGAGGAAGTTCATATTGAAGGAGGTGATGTAATGTTGTGGGATGATTATATTTTTGTTGGTACCTATAAAGGTTCAGATTATAAAGATTACATCACTGCTCGAACCAACATCCAAGGGGTTCAATATATCAAAGACTTATTTCCAAATAAAAAAGTAAAAGAGTTTGATTTGGTCAAATCAAAGTTAGAAGCGAGAGACAATGCTTTGCATTTGGATTGTTGCTTTCAACCTGTTGGTAAAAACAAAGGCATCATTTATAAAAGTGGATTTAGAGAAGAGGCAGATTATGTATATCTGGTAAATCTTTTCGGAAAAGAAAACCTTTTTCATATCACTAGAGACGAAATGTATCATATGCATTCCAATGTGTTTTCAATTGATCATAATGTAGTAGTTACAGAAAAGAACTTCACCCGACTCAACCATTGGCTCCGCGAAAATGAATTCATCGTTGAAGAAATCCATTATGCAGAAATCGCTAAACAAGAGGGATTGCTTCGTTGTTCAACTTTACCATTAATTCGCGACAAATAGACATATTACAATATACTTCATACAATATACATTATACAAGACAAATGAAACAATCCACCAACACCGTCCTCATGATCCGTCCGGTTGCCTTCAGAATGAATGAGCAAACAGCCGTTAATAATTACTACCAAAAAGTATTAGACAATACGACCCCAGAAACGGTCAATGCCAAAGCACAACAAGAATTTGATGCTTTTGTTGACCAACTCAAGAATGTTGGAGTCAATGTTGTGGTGGTTGAAGATACTTTAAACCCTGATACTCCCGACAGTATTTTTCCAAACAACTGGATTTCCTTCCATGAAAATGGGGATGTGGTATTCTATCCCATGTTTGCTGAAAACCGCCGTCATGAAAGAAGAGAAGATATATTAGACATGTTGGAAGAGAAGGGATTTATCATTCAAGATATTATGGATTATACTTCAGCCGAAGAAGATGAATTTTTTCTTGAAGGAACTGGAAGTATCATTTTAGACAGAACCAATGCCAAAGCCTATTGTGCTTTATCACCTCGAGCCGATGAAGAGCTTTTTATTGAATTCTGTGAAGATTTCGATCTGGCTCCAGTGATTTTTGAAGCCTTTCAAACTGTAAATGAGGAGCGTAAACTCATCTACCATACCAATGTCATGATGTGTATTGGTGAAACTTTTGCGGTGATTTGTGCCGATTGCATCGATGACAAACAAGAACGAAAAATGGTGCTTGAGAATTTAAAAGAAAGTGGAAAAGAAATTATTTTGATCTCAGAGGAACAAGTAAATAATTTTGCAGGTAATATGCTTGAGGTGAAAGGAGCCAATGATACATCTTATATAGTCATGAGTCAGTCAGCCTATCAAAGTTTAACTCAAGTTCAAATCAAGAAACTCGAGACTCATGCCAAAATTCTTTACTCCAGTTTAGATACTATCGAAGCTTATGGCGGTGGTAGTGCTCGTTGTATGATGGCTGAAGTGTTTTTGCCTCATAATTAATTTTTTATTAAAGGAAAGGTTCACAAAAATTCTTTCCTTTTTTATTTCAATTTGTCAAAAACATACCCTCCTTTTGTGGCTCCCCACACTTGCTCGCCTTTGTCATTGTATCCTTGATCCCATGACACCATCATGCTGGGGTTAATAGCTACCCTAGATGAAGTGTATGTAGCACCGCGAAGCTCACTCGGACACGTTTTCTCTCCGGTTTTTCCTGAATAGGTGTTCTTTTTTGATTTGGATAGCACTACACCACATCCCGTTTTGTGTTCCAAATCGTTCACTAGAAGTTGCTCTAGTCGTTCGGGGGATTTCCAACTACCAATCCAGTCTTTTTCGTTTTTGAGGGTGAAAATCTCACTGATAATTTCATTGTTACTGCCTTTGGTGAGTTGATACACCCTCACACGATAAGGCTTATCTTGTTGTTCAAATAAGGCTTGTTCCACATATAAAAAATATCCTTTTTCTTTCCAAAAGGGAATCATTCGAAGTGAAATATTGAAATAAGTGCTGTCTTCTTTGGACTGACGTTCAGAGCTATAGTTTCCTTGCATCATCTTATAAAGTTCATCAATATCTTTAAAAACTTTTGGTTTTGAGGCACAGCCAAATAAAAGTAAAATACCGAAAATAAAAATTAGATGTTTCATCATTATGTTTTTGCAATCTGTTTTATCATTCCTCCAAAGATAAAAAAGTGAAATGGAACTAGACTATACCAATACAACCTTCCCCACAATCCTCTGGGACGAAAGGTAGCGATTTGATGCAGGCAATTATTTTCGTCAATTCTAAATTCCAACCACGCCTCGCCGGGTAATCGCATTTCGGCAAACAAAAGAAGCCTTTTCTCCTCTTTATTTGCAAAAAGCACCCTCCAAAAGTCTAATGCATCTCCATTGTCTAATTGGGTGGGATGTGTTCTGCCTCTTCGTAAGCCAACTCCCCCAAAAAGTTTATCCACAAAACCACGAATTTGCCAAAGCCAATTGCCATAATACCATCCCTTATCCCCACCAATGGTCCAGATATTTTCCAATACTTGATCAGGATGAGTCACTTGAAGAGTCTTAATGTCTTTCAAACATCCATATGTAGGCACTTGAATAAATTCAGATAAATTTTGTTGCAATCTGCCACTCACCAAACTGTCCTTCCAACTGGATATCACCAGATTTTGTTCAATTTTCAAAAAGGCCAATCGGATGGCTTCTGGATAAGAGATCGGTTCAATATTAAGAATTTCACGAAGTCGTTGGTCCTTACAAATCACTTCCATTTTCATGCTATCTACCAAATTCACGGCTAATTTATAGGAAGTAGAAGTAACAAAATAGAGCCAATAGGAAGAGAGTTTAGGCGTCATGACAGGAACCGTAAAAATCCAATTTCGAAATCCTCGGGTTCGTGCATATTGGTGCATCATTTCTTTATAGGTCAATACATCAGGTCCACCAATATCGAAGGATTCGTCATAGCATTCTTCTCGAAGCAAAACGCCCATGAGGTATTGTATAACATCTCTGATGGCAATGGGTTGGCATCGTGTCAACACCCATTTTGGCGTAATCATTACGGGTAGTTTTTCACATAAATCTCGAATAATTTCAAAAGAAGCACTTCCAGAGCCCACAATAATACCAGCTCTTAAAACCGTGAGATGAAAGGAACCTTGAGAGAGAATGTCCTCTACATTCTTTCGTGACTGCAGGTGCTTTGATAAAGTTGTATTGTTCACAATACCACTCAAATAGATCACTTGCTTGACGCCAATATGCTCCATGTAGTGGTTGAAATTCTTGGCAGACAGAGATTCTTTTACATCAAAATCATCTGTAGAAGTTGACATGGAGTGGATAAGATAATAGGCTACATCAATATCTTTTGGAAGGTGGTCAACTTTCACAGGGTCAAGAAAATCAATTTCGAGAATGTCAATGTTTTGTAAGGTTTGAGCATCAAGGCCTAAGCGGTTTCGGTCCCTCACACAACAAGTAATGGTGTGACCTTGTGATAATAATTCAGGCAATAACCTGCGACCCACATAGCCATTGGCTCCGGTTAAAAGGATTTTCATTTCTTTTTTCTTTAAAGATAATGAATCTTATATAAATCATAATTAATTCCCGGCGAAAGGAGTACCAAAAATCCCAACTGCCAATTCCACCCAAATAATCAATAGGATTAGTAATAGAGCACCCATAAAAAATAATCTCTTTTTTCGGCTGGTATAAAGACGAAAGACACCTTCAATGGACAATAAGGTTGAGATGAGCAAAACAGCAGCAACAAAAAAATCAAACCCATTCCATTGGACTTCATCGGTAAAATGCATGGCTATAAAAGGCACAAGCAAAATCAAAAATGTCAGAGTGAATATGCCAACTAAGCGTTGTTTTGGAGTTTTGATTGAAATTGACATCAGTTTATATCTGTTTAAAAATGTTCACCACAGAACTACTGATGTATTGTACTCCAATCGCAATGACAATAAACCCAATAATTCTAGAGATGGCAACAATTCCGGAAGCCCCCAGTATTCTCGATAGGTAATGTGCACTTCTTAATACAAAAAAGATAACCAATGCTACAGCAAAAACAGCAATACAGGCAAGTAGTTGTTCAGATGTTTTAGTATAATCTTGATATAAAGCTATTAATAAAGAAATAGAACCGGGTCCAGCCAACATGGGAATAGCCAGTGGTGTCAATGCAATATCATTTCTGCTGTGAGCGTCAGATTCAACATCTTTGGTGACCCCACGGGTTCGTGTAAATTTTCCAGTAAGTAATGAAAATCCAGAACTCACAATAATTAATCCCCCAGCGATTCGTAAAGCATCAATAGTAATACCGAAAAACTTAAGGACAAATTCGCCAACAAAGAAGGAAATGATAAGTATTAAAAAAACATTAATGGCTGTCCAAAGGGCAACTCTAGAGCGTTCTTTTTGGGTGTATTCTTGAGTTAAACCCACAAAAATAGGCACTGCTCCAAGAGGATTTAATACAGAAAACAAAGCCGCAAACACATAGGCAATAATGTCCATAACAAGGATAATTTGAAGGACAAAGGTATTATAAATCGTCTATAAAAGTGGGCGTGTTTTCTGTTTTTTGTTGCAAAACTTTTTCGATAAAACCATTAACGGATTTGTTGTTAGGTGGAGCATCAATTGAAATAAAATGTTGGTCACAATGAAAGGTAAATGAGTTCCCCGGTTTGAAAATTATTAATTTGTGGTAAGGAATTACCAAAGCAAAAGTTTCCAATAAAGACCTAAATCTTAGAATAACTCCCTTAGGTCTTAGCTCAATATTACAAAAATTACGATTGTTATCATAAGACAATAATTCTGCAATCTCTTCACTGGTTTTTAAAATGTCCAATCTAGGAGAGCCAACACCATTGAGTTTGATATTATCAATTAAACCGAAAGGTTTATCTATCAAGTCAATGATTGTTTGATTGGTTTTTTTGTCGTTATAGGATATATTTAATAGCATAATGCATGTAAAATTACTAAGGAATTGGGTATTATGTCGGTAATTAAGGAACTTTTAGCGAATGTTTTATCAATTTTTGCTATGGTTTTTAGATTTAATTTAAATTTACATCCAACACCACAAATCTAGAATCTACAATTTTAATTTAGTGCATATGGGAATGACATTAGTTTTAGGAGCCTCTCCAAGTCCGGACAGGTATTCATACATGGCAGT
>JBKBOP010000105.1:0-7270 GCA_046293575.1 Flavobacterium sp.
GCAATCAAAATACTTAATAAATCTTCTTCATTAAAGCCTTCAAGTGCAACAACATTTGTAAGTTTTGGTTTGCCCTCGGTTAATGTTCCAGTTTTATCAAATGCGATGGCAGTAAGTTCGCCAAGGTCTTCTAACGGTCTTCCTCCTTTAATAAGAACACCTCCCCTCGCTGCTCTTGCAATTGCACTTAATACAGCACTTGGTGTTGATATTGCCAATGCACAAGGACTTGCAGCCACAAGCACTGCCATAGATCTGTAAAAACTTGCACTATAAATTTCGTCAATAATCAGAAAGGCAAAATTGAGAGCAAAGACGAAAACCAACACAGCAGGCACAAAATACTTTTCAAACTTATCGGTGAATAATTGTGTTGGCGATTTTTGTGTTTGTGCCTCGTTTACCAATTGAATTAAACGGGAAAGAGTTGAGTCTTTGGCTAACTTAATAACTTTTACTTCCAATAAGTTGTTGCCATTGAGAGTGCCTGCGAATACACGGTTTTCGGCTTTAATATTTTTTTCATCATCAAAATTGTCTCTACTATTTTTAGAAGGAAACTTTTCTACTGGCATACTCTCCCCTGTAATGGAAGCTTGGTTTACGCTGCTTTGCCCCTTGATGACAATACCATCAGCAGAAATTTTAGTATCAGGTTTTATGACAATTACATCTCCAATTTGTAAACTTTCAATGCTCACTTCTTCTGTGTTGTCATTTTTTTTGAGTAATGCAGTTTTTGGAGATAGTCCTGCCAAAGCAGCTATTGATTTTTGGGCTTTACCCATTGCATAATGCTCCAATGAGTGCCCAATGCTAAACAGAAATAAAAGCAATGCACCTTCAGCCCAATTGCCTAAAATGGCTGCCCCAATGGCGGCAACGAGCATCAGGAAATCAATTTCAAAACCGCCTTTTATGATAGTTGAAAAGGCTTCTTTAGTTGTATAAAAGCCCCCAAAAAAGTAGGAGCAGATGTATAAAATAATACTTACATAATTGGGAATGGTTGTTATAAATGACAATCCAAAACCAATACCTAAAAAAGCACCGCTAAGTATTGCAAATATTAGTTCTGTCTTTTCTCCAAATACTCCAATGTGTTCGTGTTTATGCTTTCCATCATCAACCTCTTTTTCAGGCTTTGAAATTTTCAATTTTTGTTTTTGAATAATTTCAACAATTGCATATTTATGAATTATATCGTTGTCATACTCAATTCGAATTATTCCTGTTGAAGCTACTGAAGCTTCAAGAATACCTTTTTGACTTTGTAGTATTTTTTCTATTTGGTTTGCATGTCGGGCATGCCGTATACCTGAAACCTCAAATAATTGGTGTCCGATTTTCTCTGTTAGTAAAGCTCCTGTTTGTTTTGCCAGAAAAGTTATCCGGTCAATAGATATGATGTCGGGATTGTAATGAAAGCAGAGTTCGGGTTCTCCATTGTTCTTCTCGTTTGCAACATGAATTTTTTCTATACCTCCTTCTTGCTTAAATGTATCAATCAGCCTTTGAATGCAAAGGTCTTTCTCATCGGGTAGGTGAGGAAGAATAAGCGGAATTTTAATGTGAAGCTTTTTCATATTTTTAATCAAAATCAAATAGATTCAATTTGTTTTTGGTAATTTTTAATTCCTGTTGCAAATCATTTATCTGATTGAGCAAATTGGAAATCACATCAATACCTTCAATATTAATATTCAATTCATAATAAAACTGAATTGCTCTTTCAACAGTTTTTAACTGTTCATTTGAAATGTATTTTTTATTTTTAATAATTATGATTTCAATGATTCCATGCTCATTTAAAGAATCAATGAAAGAAAATTCTGCCTCACAATTTGAACATAATGTTTCGACCAATATCAAATTATTTGTTTCCATTATCTCTAAGTTTTTGTAATTCTGTGAATAGCTCTTTTTCTTTATCGGATAAGTTGGTAGGTAACTTTACCTGATAAGCGACATACAGATCACCATACTCGCCTTCCTTTTTATAAACAGGAAAACCTTTTCCTTTCAACTTAACCTTTGTTCCTGATTGAGTCACTGGAGGAACTTTTAATCTCACTTTTCCATCAAATGTATCAAGCAACACCTCACCACCAAGCATAGCTGTGTAAAGGTCTAAATCGGCAGTTGCATATAAATTGCTTCCTTCTCTTTTAAATTGAGTGTCATTATTTATTGAGAAAGTAATGTACAAATCACCATTAGGACCTCCATTAGCTCCGGAAGCACCGTGTCCTTTTATTTTAATGACCTGACTATTTTCAATACCTGCAGGAAAGGTCAATCGTATGTTTTTGCCATTTACAGTTAGGGTTTGTTTTTGAGTCGTGTAAACATCTTTCAAATTCAAAAGCAATTCTGCGTTTAAATCCTGACCTCTGAATTTTGTTTGTCTGCTTCCACTACTGCCATACATTGATTCAAAAATATCTGAAAAATCACCAGAAAAGCTACCATAATCTTGTTGGGGACTATTTCTATTCCGAGAAGATTGTTGTTGTTGTGCTTTTTTAAACTCATCTGCGTGTTTCCAGTCCTTTCCAAACTCATCATACTTTTTTCGTTTTGCAGCATCACTTAATACCTCATTAGCCTCGTTAATTTCTTTGAATTTTTTTTCTGCTGCTTCTTGATTGGTGGGATTTAAGTCGGGATGATATTTTCTGGCGAGTTTGCGATATGCAGTTTTAATCTCCTTTTCAGTAGCTTTCTTGGATATTTCTAAAATCTTATAGTAATCGATAAATTCCATTTTATTTGGTGTTGGTCACATTCTTGTTTAGCACATCTGTCTTGATAAACTTATTGTCCAAAACGGGTTTCCAAGTAAAGTTTTCTATTTTGTCAATATCAAAAAGCGAAGTAATATTTGATGACAATAATTTATCCGAAAAATCATCTTCCAATTTTTTCAAATCATCCAATTCAACGGGAGACAGTTTTCCTTCAATTGCTTTATTGCCTAAATCTTCAATGATGCGTGGCTTAATACCCGATTTTAATTTTACTCCATAGGTTAAACCATTGTCAATACGTTGAACTATGTAAGGGTATGAGATACTATCGTCAACAAAATAAGTATTGAATTGGTATCGACCACCCGTTAAGTAAACTCCAACATCTGTAATACACGGAGATGACTTGCTCACTAATCTCGTATTTGTTCTATCAATAATTTTATTAGGATATAGAAGATGTAGTGCCTCTCTTAATCCTAAAAATCCAACTACCAATCCATCACAAAGATGTCCGTGAAATTTTGCTGTGTCTTCTAAAGTTATCGTCTGTATATAATTTAATCTTCCTTTCGAAAAATCGGTATCGATGGTTTTAATGGTGGGATTAATTTTCATTTTCTTCTTTTTCGTTAGTTTTCATCTTCAACGTGTAAAATGTGTAACAATCTGTGAATTATGGGTGCAAAGAACAAGGCAGTAATGCTTAAAAATGCCACACCACTATACAATGCATAAATCGATGAGAAAATCTTTGCGGTGGGTGAGGTCATTTCCACAACTGGCCCCATTCCTGTCAAAATCATACAAGCCATATGAAAACTGTCAAGCCAAGAAATATTTCCAAAATAATGATAACCAGCTGTCCCTAATAGAACAGAGAAGATTATTAAGCATAATGCAAATAGTCCGTATCTCCCAAGTCTGTAAAAGAAGTGAGGTAATGGTACTACTTTTTGTTTTCGGTTTTCTAACTTCATTTCTTTTTTAATTCTTTCATTAAATCTTCAAGATAATCTGTTTGAACTTCTTGAATTTCTAAAAGTTTTTTGTTTTGATGAACCAATAAATGGTCAATTTTTTCACTCAATAACTTTATTTCAAGCTCGGCTTTTAAATTGATTTTATAATCGTGTTCGCCCCGTTGTCTGTCTTTTTGCTCTTGTCTGTTTTGGCTCATCATAATGATTGGAGCTTGAATTGCCGCCAAACAAGAAAGAATGAGATTAAGCAATATGAAGGGGAAAGGGTCAAACGGTTTTGTTGTTAAATACCAAATATTAATTAACATCCATATTAAGATGAATGAAAAAAAAGTGATGATAAAAGTCCAACTACCACCAAATGCGGCCACTTTGTCGGCAAGATCTTGCCCGAGGGTAAGATCGGCTTCTATTTCGTCTTGTATGTTTTCAGATAGAATGGAATTGTTTTTAATTGCATCCATTACACCTTGGTCAATAACTGCTATTTCACCTTTCTCTTGGGTTATAAGGGAGGTTAAATAAAGTCTTCTGTATTGGTTCAGTTCAGATAATGTTATGTAGGCATCATTTTCAAAGTCAGGAAAATTGGTCTTAATTAGATTGAAGATACCTTCTCTTATGTCCCGACCCTTTATTTCTTCACCTTTTGGGATCTCATTTTTGCTTATGTGACTTAATTTCATCGGAGTGCCTTTTTAATAATTGATATTGCTCGAATTGGAGTTACTTAATCTCAATCCCTTTTTCGTTTTTCCGAACCTGATCTAAGCAATTCGCAACGCGAAAATTAAAATTGGCACTAAAAAATAAGTGAACCATACAGCATCGAAAAAGTCAACGTTCATCATCAATCATTTTATCTTATTTCCAGATTTAAAAAGTGATTACTGCTGCATTTTCTGCACCATAGCGCAAGAATGCATCACGGGCAAACTCCACTTGAATACCTTTTGCTATTAGTGCCTCTGTTGTACCCTTTGCTTCAGCAGTGTTTTTACAGGTGCTTACTTTGATGCCTGCTTTAATAAGTTCATCAATGGTTTTTATATAATCTGCCTTTACTCCTGTCTCTGCATTGCTCGAATAAGCGGCTTGTCCGGGCCCGAACAGAAACACTTCCAGGTCAACACCCATTTCTTTGTTTACCTGCGACATTCTTAAAGAAACATGCGACCCGGAATTCAAGGCGGCATCATTGTCGTTAAAGATTATTATTGCTGTTTTTTTCATTTCATTTCGATTAAATGAGGTTTTACCTCAATAGTTATTTCCATTGTGATTTTTGACTTTACAGAATGAGATATCAAACAAGCATCTTCTGATTTTTTGATGATGCGGATTGCTTTATCTCTATACTGCTCATCACTTATAACAACAGTTGATTTTAGCAGTATTTCGCTAATCATTAATTTACCTTCCACCATATCCAACTTTCCTGTGGACTGACAAGAAAAGCTTGTAAACTCAAGTGTAGAATTTTCGGCAATGGCTAAAAAAGTTGTCATCAAACAACCACTCACGGCAGCCACAAACAAATGCTCTGGTGACCAAATACCTTTAATTCCTTTAGAAAATTCAGGTGGTGTAGCCACCTCAATGCAAACGCCATTTTCTTTATTCAGCTCAGGCGAACAGATGATTCCTTTGCGGGTGTTTTCCCAATTGATATCTACGTTATAATAATGTGATTCCATGTTACTTCATTTTTAATTGTCATGATTATCTCCGCCCAAGCTGTAATAGTTGTTTTCCTCGTCCTCGCTGCCCACACTTTCTTGTTGATCATCCAATTCAGAGCCAGGAACATCCAAATCATCACCTGACATGTTTTCATTAAAAAGTCTCTCATTTGATTTTCCTGTTTCTTCGTTTGGCGTTTTGTTTTTTGAAAGTTCTTCAGGATTAAGTTCGGTTTCCTGTATTTCTTGATTATAAATATCGTCAGACGGTGGATAATGGGGGTAGCCTTTAAACTTCAAGGATTCCGAGTCAATATTTTCGATAGTTGCCTCAATAGTTTTATCGTAATCTGACAAAACCACAGATAAGGAATTATAATATTCTTCAAACTTTTTCAAACCAATTTGATTACTCTCATTACCAGCATAATTGTTAGGAAGTTCACCGATATGTTTAAATAATTCAGGAAACTCATTATAAATTTTTAGGATAATACTTGCGATATCTCTTTCTAATTCTGTGATAGACTTCATGCTTTGATTGTTTTAGGATTATTGACTTGCTCTAATGATAATGGCTTGGTACAGAAAAACCAATCTGAACAAGTTACTCCTTCATCATTTGCTTCCATTCTGTCTTTGGCTACTCCACAAGAATCTGCTGGTGGCACTATTACATCATCGCCGGGTTGCCAATCTGCGGGTGTAGCAATACTGTAGGTGTCCGCGGTTTGCATAGCAATCAAAGCTCTTTTTAATTCATCAAAATTTCTGCCCATTGAAAGTGGGTAATAAATAATAGCCCGAATCATTCCTTTTGGGTCGATGAAGAATACCGCTCTCACTGCTTTGGTAGAACTTTCGCCAGGTTGAATCATTCCATACTTTTTTGCCACATCCATTGTGATGTCTTCAATCAAAGGAAACTTTACCTCAATGTTTTTCATTCCTTTAAATTCAATTTTTTCCTTGATGGTTCTTAACCACGCAATGTGGCTGTACAAACCATCAATAGACAAACCGACCAACTGACAATTCAAGGCATTAAATTCAGGCTCTCTTTTAGCAAACGTCATAAACTCTGAAGTACACACAGGAGTAAAGTCGGCAGGGTGACTAAAAAGAATGACCCATTTGCCTTTATAATCAGCAGGAAAATTGATATTTCCTTGTGTGGTGATGGCTTTAAATTCTGGTGCTTTGTCTCCTATGCGTGGCATTGCCACAACTTGTTCTGTTGTTTCCATTTTGTTTATTGTCTTAAATGTTCAAATACAATTTCAGCATTTCCAACAACTCTTGTTGCTTCGGCATAGCGGGCAATTTTAAAGGCTTCTAAAATTTTGTCTTTTGCAATGTTTTGCATTTTTGCCTTATTCATCATGGCTTCAATACATGCTTTACTTCCTGTTGCTAAAGACCTTACCAAATAATTTCAACGCTTCATCTGTGTAGCGTTTTACATCAGAAGCTTTTGTTACATCAGCAACGCAACAGTTTACATTTGTGCTACCCAGTCCATCTACCGCTTCTTTCTAGGATTTTTCATCAAGGTCAATCAACAAGACTTTAGCACCTTGTTATAAAAAAATGTTTGGCGATTGTTTTAATGATGCTACCTGCACCACCGGTGATGAGTATAATTTATTTTAAAGTTTTTTCATAATCTATCTTATTTCATTAAAGATAGTATTGTTAGTAGGAGTCTAGTTTACAAAATGTTATAAATTAGTTATATCATTCAGACTTATTGGGTGGTGAGTGGGCTTGGAGGTCCTGATAGGTATCGAGAGGTAAAAACTAAATATGGTGTTTTTGTGTCGGCAAGTGCGTTAGCAATACACCTCTTTTAATT
>JBKBOP010000106.1:0-7232 GCA_046293575.1 Flavobacterium sp.
GGAATACATACCTTCATTCGTTCGACGTAAAAACGGGGAAGAACCCATTACGTATGACATTGAGGCTTGTGAGGAATATCTATCTGAGACCTATGGCATTACGGTGTACCAAGAACAGGTGATGTTATTATCACAAAAATTAGCTAGCTTTTCCAAAGGTGACGCTGATGTCCTGCGTAAAGCGATGGGTAAAAAGCAGAAAGATGTGCTTGATAAAATGAAGTCTAAGTTCATTGATCAAGCGGTAGCAAATGGTCACCCTGCCGATACACTCGAAAAAATATGGGGTGACTGGGAAGCCTTTGCTTCTTATGCATTTAACAAATCGCATTCTACTTGTTATGCATGGATTGGATACCAAACGGCCTATCTCAAGGCTCATTACCCCGCAGAATATATGGCGGCAGTACTTTCCAATAACATGAACGATATCAAGCAGGTGTCCTTTTTTATGGAAGAATGCCGCAGGATGGGATTAAAAGTATTGAGTCCCGATGTGAATGAATCGTTTTATAAGTTCACAGTAAATGACCAAGGAGCCGTTCGTTTTGGTATGGGAGCCGTGAAAGGTGTGGGAGCCGGAGCGGTGGAAACCATCGTTCAAAACCGAATCAAAGAAGGCAAATACAAATCAATTTTTGATTTGGACAAACGAATTGATCTCAGAGCCGCCAACAAAAGAGCTCTTGAAAATTTAGCATATGCAGGTGGTTTTGATTGTTTTACCGATACGCACCGAGCACAGTATTTCCACCATGAAGGCGATGGCATTACCTTTTTGGAAAAAGCCATACGTTATGGTTCAAAGTTTCAGGAGAACGAAAACTCTGCACAAGTGAGTTTGTTTGGTGATGCTGCTGAGGTACAGATCCCAGAACCCACAGTACCACCTTGTGAAGAATGGAGTACCATGGAAAAGTTAGCACAAGAAAAAGAAGTGGTCGGCATTTATATTTCTGGACATCCTTTAGATGATTTTCGTTATGAAATGCGTTATTTCTGTAACGGTAGCTTGGACATGATTAAAAATTTGGATCAACACATAAACAAGATTATAACTTTGGGAGGTATTATCACTTCCGTGGAACATAAAGTTTCTAAAAACGGTAAAGGATTTGCTTTTTTCAACTTGGAAGGATATGAAGAGAGTCAAGAGTTTAGAATTTTTGGAGAGGAATACCTCAAGTTCAGACATTACTTAATCCCCAATAATTTCACCTACATGAAGGTATTAATTCGTGAAGGTTTTGAAAATCGAGAGACAGGAAAAAGAGGAGAGCCGCGAATGCAATACCAAGTGGTGCAGTACTTACAAGATGTACTTCCGCAGTTTGCTAAGAAATTGATCATTCACATGAACATCATGGAATTGCATCAAAATCTTATTGGTGAGTTAAAAGAAATTTTCGGAAAACACAAAGGCGATCACTATCTGCAATTTGAGATAATGGAATTAGAAAAAGTAATTCATCAACCACTTCCTTTAGTGGCGGAAGAGGTGGAAGAAGAGGTTCTCCTGGCAGATGACGAAGAATTACAAACAGTTGCATTGGATACCCCACCCAAAGAAATGTATAAGGTACTCACTCATTTAAGCTTACCCAGCAGAAAAATGAAAATCAAAATTTCTTCGGAGTTATTGGATGCGTTAGAGCAGAGAAAAGTGGATTTTAAGTTGAATTAGGTTTGATAATCAATATTGTTAATATGCTTATTGTCAAAACCGATATACCTTAACACGACTTTAGGTTTTAAATGATTAATTTTGCAATGTTAAAAACGTACAACTTAATTTAAAATAGATATGGCATTAACAATAACCGATGCTACTTTTGAAGAAGTAGTATTAAAATCAGACAAACCGGTTTTAGTAGATTTTTGGGCAGCATGGTGTGGTCCCTGTAGAATGGTAGGGCCTGTGATTGATGAAGTTTCCTCAGAATATGAAGGAAAGGCTGTCGTTGGGAAAGTAGACGTAGATGCCAATCAAGAATTTGCTGCTAAATTTGGTGTGAGAAACATACCAACTGTTTTGGTGTTCAATAAAGGCGAAGTAGTGGGCAGACAAGTAGGTGTGGCTCCTAAGAAAAATTATACCGACGCGATTGACGCTTTGCTGTAATCAATATAAATACCACCTGAACCCGGCAGTGATGTCGGGTTTTTTTATGCTTTGAAATAAAGGGTAATGCTCGTGCCTTTTCCTGGTTCTGAATGCAGTGAAATGGTTCCGTGAATTGCTTTTACCAAGTCTCTGATAAGGTGCATACCCAATCCTGTTTTGGTGCCAATTACTGATTGTTCATCAAATAAGGCTTTAAAAGTACCCATATCTCCACCGGGGCCATTATCGATGATTGAAATATAAAAATCTTTTTCCTCTTGATACGATTTCCAGACTATGGAGGCCTCCGATTGGTTTTTCAATGCTTTTATGGCATTGACATTGAGGTTTCTCAAAACGGTCTTTAAGTAATCGGGGTCAGTATGTATTGTTCTGGGTGTTATTAATTCAAATTCAAAATGGATTTCAGGATGTTGTTGAGCCGTTTGTTTTATTTCTTCAAAAAGGGATTCCAGCGTTACGTTTTCAAATTTGGGTTCAAAGCGTTCCATCTGGCTTTTACTCCACAACAAAAGTTGCTCCATGGTACTCAGTAAGTGTTCAGCACCTTTCAAGGTTTTTTGTTGCATCTCATGTTTGGTAGTTTCATTCATCAAATCTGGGGCGTCATGTTGTAGATGAATAAATTGAATCAATTGTGATACCGGAGATCTCAAGTCGTGATTTAAAATACTAAAAAAGCGTGCTTTGGTTTTATTGGCCTCATCCAATTCTTTGTTTAGTTTTCTCAGGGCTTCGTTTTTGCGTTTTCTCGTTTGGTTTTGATACCACAACATACCTCCGATTACAGTTAACAAGATAAGCCCACCTGTGAAATACCATTTTTCTTTTTCCTTTTGTTCTATTTTTAGTTCTCGCAATGAGATTTCCCGGTCTTTTTCGAGCAGTGCCTTTTGGTTTTCTAAGGCGGCAATTTTGTTTTTATTGTTTTGAGAATAAACAGAATCTTTTAGTTTATGATAAATATTCGAAAAAAAAAGTGAGTTTTCGAAGTCATCATTATTATATGCAATAACTGCAAGCATATTATTGCTTACCATTTCAAAATGTTTATTATTCATTTTTTTGGCAATAGCTAATGTTTCTATAAAATAGGTTTCAGCTTTATCAAGCAATTCCTTTTTTGAGAAATTTTTAAAACGTTCAGGAACATTAGGCCACATTTTATATAAATCATAATAACCATAGCCCAAATTATAAATATTAGTCATGGCTAGTCCACAGTTTGGAGCAATTTGATTAAAAATATCCAAAGCTTCTTGAACCATCCTCATGTTTCGATCTAAATCTGATTCATACATGATACTCCAATTTGTCAAAATAAAAGCTTTGCCATAAGGATTATTTAGCTTTTCGAAGTCGTTATATGCTTTTTGAAAATACTTTTGTGCCATTTCATTGTTACCAAAAACCCTGTACGTTTCTGCTAACACTCCTTCAGAAAATGCTAAAGATTCTATATCTTTTGATTTTACAGCAGCTGATATTGCTTTTTTAGCATAATCAAAAGCTAAATCTTCATTTTTTTGATCTAGATAAATATTAGCCAGCCCTCTAAGTGCCTGACTATTAGCGTAAAAATTTCCATATTTCTCAGCATCTTCAATGGCTATTAAATAAAGTTTAGTAGCCTCTACCAAATCTGTTTTTATTCTAAAGTAGTGCCCCTTCAAGAAAGTATTCATAGCTAAATCATACACATTTTTATAATTCTTGTTGATTTTTGTGGAGGCTTCATTAAAATATATAGCGGAGTCTATTTGGTTATTTTCTAAAAAGTATCTTGATAATTCAGTGTAATATCGAGCCTTCCATAAAGGTTGTTTTTGGTGTTCAGCTTCTTTGATTGATTTTAAAATGAGGTTTTTAGTGCTGTCTGCTTGATGGTATTTCAAATATTGAATTTCTTCCCAACGATCTTCAAAAGCTTTTATTTTAGGTGGTTGAGCTTGGGCGGAAACCAAACAGAGCATTGTGAGAAGTTGTAAAAGATACTTCTTCATCTGTTTACATTTGAAGGTTGGTTTTATAACTTCTTCCCACCGGAAGTTCGAAACCACTCATGGTTTTAACGGCTTGGGCTCCAATTTTAGAAATTTCAGATTTTGCCACCGCATAGCTTCTATGGATTCTTATAAATTCAGAAAAACCATCTTGCTTTAGTAAATTCCCAATGTTGGAAAGGATGCAGTGTTTTTTATAAGCGGTTACTACCAAAGTATAATCCTTCAATGCTTCAAGATATAGAATGTCCCGTAGTTGAATTTTTACCTGTTCGTGGCCTTCTTTTATGATTAACATTTGATCTCCATACAGCACATCATACTGTAGAGCTTTTTCTTTGGTTTCTAAATAGGAATTAATTTTGTAAAGGGTCTGTTCAAATCGTTCTTTACGAATGGGTTTCACCACAAAATCGAGAGCATCCAATTCAAATCCCTCTAAGGCATACTCAGGATGAGAGGTAACAAAAACACAAACTAAGTCTTCATTTAATTTTTTTCTAAGTTCTAAACCGCTTTCACCATCAATATCGATGTCTAAGAAAGCAATATCTACTTTTTCGCTTATCAAGAATTCCTCTGCTGATTTACAATCCGAAAAGATGCCAACTTCCTCAAATTGAGGGTGTTTTTGAAGAAATGATAACAAAGTAAGTCGGTCAATCTCTTCATCATCAACGATGATATAACGGTAGGGAGATTTTATCATGTCGTTTATCTATTTGAACAGTCGTTGGTATATTATTTCAAAATGTTAAATAAAAATTAAAGAAATTTGATTTGAACATTGATAGTTAACAATTCATATTGAATAAAATTAAGCAATCAAATTGCCATAAATATAGTAATAAAATTAAAATTCAAACAGGAAAAAACATTCAGGAATACTGAATTAACTAATTTAATGAAAAACATCATGACACATACTATCGATTTCTTTACTGAACAACCCAAAAAGTTTTTAGCTGTCCTAATTTGTATTCTAATTATCGCGGCATCATGCATCCTTCTTATCCATTGGATTTTTACTCATATCTATCTCTTTTATGATTCAGTGGGAAGTCAACACCAATCTTATTTATTGAGTGGATTAAGTCGATAAACAATTAAAAAAAACCTCCACATGAAATCATATAACTACATCTTGTTTTTTTTGATGCTTACAGGGGTTTATGCCCAAAAACCACTACCCATCATTGATACCCATTTACATGCGATTAATGTAGATGCCAATGGTCCCGTGCCTTCAGGAATTGGGAGAGGTAACCCCGGTTTCCCGGATTATAATCATGAAGTGCCCTGGATGACTACGTTTTTTAGCTGGATGGCTCAGCCTAATGGAGAGAATCCTATTATGAGTCCGATGACAAACGTAGCCTTACGAAATCAAACTTTAGAAATAGTAAAAAGACGAAATATCTATGGCGTCACGAGTGGCAATCGTTTAGATGAATTTATGGACCATGGAGGAGCTCATATTATTCCATCATACATGCCTCCGATGGATGTGGACGACTGGCCTTCGCCAGAGGAGATCAGAAAGACTTTAGAAACGGGTAAGTATAAAGTATTTGGTGAAGTAACCTTGCAGTATAGAGGCATTTCACCCAATGACCCTCGATTGGCTCCCTACTGGGCTATTCTAGAGGAGTTGGATATTCCACTGGGTATTCATATCGGTACCGGCCCTCCAGGAGTGACGTATTTCTCCGGTATTAGAAATCATTTAGCTCGTATGCATTCTGCTTTTGAAATTGAAGAAGTAGCCATTAGGCATCCTAAACTCCGCATCAACCTCATGCATGCCGGTTGGCCATTGGGCGATGATTTAGTGGCCGTCTTGTACAACCATCCCCAGGTATCATGTGATGTAGGCATCATCTGTTATATGCTGCCGCGTGCGGAGTTTCATGCCTATTTAGAACGAATTGTGAGAGCGGGATTTCACCGTCGTGTGATGTTTGGTTCTGACCAAATGAACTGGCCTGAAGGCATTGAAGAAGGTATAAAAGCCATTGAAACGGCAGCATTTCTCACCGAAACTCAGAAACGCGATATTTTATACAATAATGCTGCACGTTTTTTAAGGTTGAGTCAGCAGGAAATTGATAAACATCATGAGAGGTAAAGAATACAGTAGATTTTCAATATAAACCAAAATAAACTATTATAAAGTGAAACTAGAAACCACCACAGAAGTAGAAATTATAGAAAATGCTCCAAAACCAGCAATTTTCACAGATAGAATCGACATCATAGACATCATTAGAGGAGTGGCACTTTTAGGAATTTTAATTTTGAACATTCCCCATTTTGGATTGGATGTTTATGAAGCCAAAGACCCCGAGACTGTGAATTTTTGGGTGCGTCTTTTCAATATCATTTTTTTTGAAGGAAAAATGAGAGCTCTTTTCTCTATGATTTTTGGTGCTGGAATAGTACTTTTTACCAGTAAGAAAGAAAAAATTGGAAAATC
Organism: Flavobacterium sp.; assembly: GCA_046293575.1. GTDB lineage: Bacteria > Bacteroidota > Bacteroidia > Flavobacteriales > Flavobacteriaceae > Flavobacterium. The sequence goes on from JBKBOP010000106.1 coordinate 6,605, forward strand.
CGTCACTTGGCTTTTTTACAAAAGAATGATTTGGCTGGCACTTTTTGGCTTAGCCCATGCTCATTTGTTTTTGTGGATTGGTGATATTCTTTATTTCTATGGGGTGATTGGTATGTTGGCTTTTTTATTTCGGAAAATGAAAGCTAAGTACTTAGCCTTAGGTGTGCCACTAGTAGCAATCCTCTCCTTTGCAGCAAATACTTTTTTTATGCAGCAAATAAGAAGTCAGTATCTTGAGTATAGAGAGGTGAAGGTCATGCAGGATTCCGGAGTTGAACTTGGAGAAAAAGAGCTGGAAACATTAGCTTCATGGGAGCAAATCAGAAAAGAAATGCTTCCCAACGATGAAGAAGCCAAAGAACGGGTCGCTCTTATGAAGGGAACTTATGGTGAGGTGGCCAGTGTGGTAAGACCTAAAGTTTGGAAAAAACAAACTAAAAATTTACCCTATGCCATTGGAGATATGTTGGCCTTGATGCTTTTGGGTATTGCTTTGTATAAATGGGGTTTCCTAACCATGCAATGGACGGATGCTCAATACAAAAAGACCGTTTGGATAGGTTACGGATTGGGAATACCCTTGGTTATTTATAGCTTTATGTTCAATAGAATCAATTTCCCAACTATC
>JBKBOP010000107.1:0-7161 GCA_046293575.1 Flavobacterium sp.
GGAAACTATGAAGAAATTGTGGAGATTGACAAAGCATTAGAATATTATGATAAGTCAATATATCATTTTCAAAAAGCAGGAAATGATACACTCAAAGCAGCAGTGTTTAACAACATCGGCAACATCTATTTTTTCAGAAAAAAAGACTTTGAAAAAGCTGTGGAATACTACAATAAATCCATTGGGATTTCAGAAAAAATTAATAATGTATTTTCCATTGTATTATCAAAACTTAATTTAGCGTCACTATATTTTGATATAGATAATTACAATCAAGGCATTATTCATCTAGATTATGTTGAAAAATACAAAGATAGTATCAAAATTGCAGATGTTCAGGGTTATTTATACATCTTGTTGGGAAAAAAATTCCATCATTTAAAGCAAAACGACAAGGCTAACTTTAATTATAATAAAGCCATTAGCTTAGGAGAAAAAAATAACTCAAAAATCTATTTATCCGATGCTTATCATGATTATTCCGAGTTTTTATTTGCAATCGGTAATTACAAAAAAGCTTATATATTTCTAGATAAACATCAGGTTTTAAAAAATGAAATTTTTGATTTAGAAAAAATCAAAAATGCCAAAATTATAGGAATGGATATTGCTTTAGACGAGTCAAAGCGTCAACTAACGGTCGTAAATCAAGAAAAACTTCTTCATGAGGATAATCTTAAAAAAACAAAGATAATTATTACGTTGATTCTAGTATTTCTGATGCTGTTACTTTTTCTTCTCTATGTTTTTTATCGAAATAATATTTTCAGAAAAAAAGTAAATGATTATTTGAAGGTAAAAAATGAAGAATTAAAAATTGCTAAGGAAAAAGCAGAAGAGGCTTCTAAACTAAAAACCCAATTTATCTCAACCATTAGTCATGAATTGAGAACTCCGCTTTATGGCGTGGTGGGTATAACCAATATGTTGTCAGACGAACACAAAGAGTTGGCTGATAGTCCACATCTAAATTCACTAAAGTTTTCGGCACGTTATCTTTTATCGTTAGTGAATGATTTACTTCAAATCAATAAAATTGAGGAAAACAAAGTCGTTCTAGAAAATTTAACGATGAACATTAAGGACGAAATCAATATGGTTTCTAATTCGCTTTCATTTATTGCAAACCGAAATAGAAATAAAATAGTAACCGAAATTGATGAAACGATTCCTGAATATTTGGTTGGAGATAAGTTACGTTTGTCTCAAATTTTCATGAACTTAGTTTCAAATGGATTAAAGTTTACTCAAAATGGAGAAGTTCGCATAAAAGCTCATTTAGAAAAAAAATTGAATACCATTTGTTATGTGAGATTTGAAGTTGAAGATACAGGCGTTGGTATCGCTGAAAAGGATATATCTAAAATTTTTGACAAATTCGTTCAAATTGATCGAAAGGAGGATGATTACCAAGGAGCTGGATTAGGGCTTTCTATTGTGAAAAAATTAGTGAGTCTTTTTGACAGTGACATTTTTGTTGAAAGTCAAGAAGGGAAAGGAACCAAGTTTACGTTTACAATTGGCTTTAACGCTGATATGACAAAAGTAAATGAAATAATCAATGATATTAAAGTAGATCTATCTAATGATAAGTTTTACAAAGTTTTAGTTGTTGAGGACAACAAGATTAACCAAATGGTTACCCGTAAAATCATGGAGAAAAATAATTTTAAAACCGTGATTGTTGATGATGGTTATGCAGCAATAGAAGCTTTATTAAAAGAACATTTTGATGTAGTGTTGATGGATATCAATATGCCACTCATCAATGGATTTGAAACAACAAGATTGATTAGAAAAAAAGGTATGACCATTCCCATCATTGCATTAACAGCTTTTGCCAAAGAAGAAGTCGCAGAAGAAGCTATTTCTGCTGGCATGAATGATGTTTTAATCAAACCATTCGAACCATCAAAGTTGATTTATATTATTGAAACTTTAGTTAAACGAGATATTGCCTAATACCATCGTTTTTTATTCTTTTTTGAAGCGTCTGATTTTCTTGAATTATCCGTTTTTTTAGTATTTCTTCTGTCAGGCTTTGCTGTTTCAGTAACTTCTTTTACCTCATTGCTCCATGGAAATGGATGATCTATAATAATTTTTGCGGTTATTTGAGTTAGTTTTAGAATGTCTTTCCAATAAGTTTCTTCGTCCTTTCCACAAAAAGAGTAAGCTACTCCTTCATTTCCGGCTCTGGCAGTTCTACCAATTCGGTGCACATACGTTTCCGGAATATTTGGCAAATCAAAGTTTAATACAAATGGGAGCAATTCAATGTCAATACCTCTGGCAGCAATATCGGTGGCAACCAAAACTGAAATTTCTTTAGCTTTAAATTGATCCAAAACCCGTTGACGAGTATTTTGAGATTTATCACCATGAATTGCCTCCGCACTCACACCTTGTTTTTTTAAAAACTTCACTACATTATCAGCACCGTGTTTGGTTCTTGTAAAAACCAAAAGGTTATCTAAACTCTCATTTCTGATGATGTGGTATAAAAGTTTTCGTTTGTCTTCTTTTGCAACAAAATAGATCTTGTGCGTTACTTTATCAGCAGTTGACGATACTGGGTCAACAGAAACATATCTTGCTTTTGTCAAAAAAGTATCTGCCAATTCTCTAATAGCCATAGGCATAGTTGCTGAAAACAACAACGTTTGACGGTTGGATGGCGATAATTTGATGATTTTCTTTACATCGTTAATAAATCCCATGTCCAACATTTGATCGGCTTCATCCAAAACCAAAAAATGCAAATGATTTAAATCAATAAAACCTTGTTTGTGAAGGTCTAATAATCTTCCAGGTGTAGCAATTAAAATATCAACTCCTTTTTTTAATTGGTCAACTTGCGGCACTTGGCTAACACCACCAAAAATGGTCAACTGACGGATATTGGTATATTTTCCATACGTATCGATACTTTCTCCAATTTGAATTGCCAACTCACGTGTTGGAGTTACAATTAAAGCTCTAATGAGTTTTCGTTTGCTTAATGAACCAACTATTCTGTGTAAATTATTAATAATTGGAATAGCAAAAGCAGCTGTTTTCCCGGTACCCGTTTGAGCACATCCAACCAAATCAGTTCCTTCTAAAATAATTGGAATGGCTTGTTGTTGAATTGGAGTGGGAGTAGTGTACCCTTCGTCTGAAATTGCGTGTTGTATATTTTGAATTAAGTTAAGATTTGAAAATGACATAGTATATAAATTATCTACAAAAATAGTCAATTAAATCTTTTTACTAATTTTAATGACTAGGTTCATAAATCAATCTGATAAAGCTGCTAAATCGTTGTACTTCTCTGGATATAGGAATACCCGTTACAATTCCAATCATTACTTGTTCTGTAATTCCAAGTCGCATTTGAGGTCTCAACACCATGTCAAAATCGTCTCTATATACTTCTTTATTTACTTCAATACCAATAAAATTTCTAGTTCCAGAAATCATATAATGAAAATTGGAATTTATTTGCCAATTAAAATCTCTGTGATAACCATCAAAACTTCTTTCCCAAACAGGGCCTGTATACAATAAAGTATGAAAATTATTGCCCCATCTTTTGGCAGCTACAAAGAATGGATTAAAAACATTTCCATTAAAAAATGTACTATTAGTGTACCTTCTGAAAGAGGTCATTTCAAATTCATGAATATACCCCAAAGCAAGTGAAGTATTGTATTTTTCAGAGACTAAAAAAGTGTATTGAGCAGCCAATTTCAAACTTTCCATTCTACTTTCAGGCACAGAGGAAGTTGAAGTCTCACTGTTTGGTCTGTAATAAAATGAAAATGGAACTTCAACTTCTAAACCAAGTCTATCGATCGGAGCCCATTCATATTCAATAAGGGCTTCATAACGGTCAAAATTGTTATTATCTATAATCCCAAAACCTACGTTCCATTCTTTTTCACCTTTTCGAGCTCCTAAATCCCTGATAAGATCAATATACAATGGTTCAGCATGAAGGACTTTGAACAAGGGCGTTTTTTGCTCAACTTCTTGAATGTATAAACTATCTAAAAGCTGCTTTTCAGATTCTTGACCGTAGAGATTTGAATGTAAAACAATTACAAAACACAAAATTAAATATGGCTTATTCATTTTAAATGGCTTTTAAAAGTGCTGCAAATATAAAATCTGTAAAGGTTAAACACGAATTCAACAGCACAAATGGAAGTTAAAAAAAAATTAAAGTAAAAATTAAACTTCCAACAAAGATTTAGATTTAATAAAGTCTGTTACAATATAACCAATTAATTTTCCAATTAAATGCGAGTTTGCCGGATGGTCTAAATCTGGAGCACCCTCACAAATGTGTAAATAACATGCATTAGGAGACGCACCAAAATGATGAATATATTGGCGAGCTTGTTCAATTGAAAAACCGCTTAAAGTCATCGCACTACTGGCCACACCGGGAAGAGCATCTAAATCTAACTCAATACCAAACGGCTCATTTTTTATAAATTGCAAAGCCTGAGTTAGTTCTTGTTCAAAGTTTTTTTCTTTTCTGATAGCAATTTCATCATAAGTATTAAATCGCACTCTATCCTCTAAATCTTTAAGTTTCAATAATACATTTTTGGAAGTATAACTTTCATGAAGTCCATAAATAAAATATTTTTTTAAAAAACCTTCATCAAAAGCATATGAAAAGCCGTTGCCACTGTGTCTACCTTCAAGAATTCTAAAATCTGAATGAGCATCAAAATTCACAACATTAACTGGTTTTCCCTTTGCCAATGCCAAACCCTTAATGTTTCCGTAAGCATTGTTATGACCACCACCAATAATAATTGGGATTTTACCAGATTTTAGAATCGTAAAAACAATATGAGAAACTTCTTTATCAATTTTTTCAACTAATTCGGTTAATTTTTTTCGATCATCGGTGTTGTGAAAATCCAAATCTCTAGCAACTTCCATGTCGTTTTGGATATCTAGTTTTCCCAGAACTAGTATTTGACTTCCCTTACAAAATCGATTGTGTTGAATATTTGCAATACTTTTTAATGCACTTTCCCAAGCTGAATGCGTACCCGGTCGTCCAAAATTGGCTCTTACACCAATATCTTCAGGAATTCCAAAAAGTACAAATCTAGCTTTGCAATCTCTTAAAAATTCTGATACAATAACACCTTTTGGGATTGTAAGCATTTTTTCGCCAAACTTAATTTCACCACTTCTGTGGTTGGTGATTTTTCCCAATTCAATGGAAGTTAAAGGGATAAGATTTTCCATCTCAGGAAGACATTTTTTAAATTTGTTGCCATCAAATGTACTATTTTTTAACAAATAAACGTTATGCAATCATTATTGGTTAACTTTGCCTAAAAATGTAACATATGGACAATCAATCGAACAACAACTCAAAGCTTAAGGCTATTATTTTAATCCTTTCACTTCTCTTAATTGGAAGTTTAGCCTACATGTTTAAACTTAGTTCTGACAATAAAAAAACAGATGCTGAAGTAGTTAATTTAACTACAGAAAAAGCTGGTTTAATGGACGAACTCGTTGAGTTAAAAGCTACTTATGACGCTGCTATTGCTGAAAACACCTCCCTTTCAGATGAACTAATTTCAGAAAGAGAGAAAGTGGTGAAATTAATGGAAGATTTAAAAACTTCTCAAGGAAGTGCCTCATCTTTTAGAAAACAAGTGAACGATTTAAAAGCTAAAATGGATCAACTTGTTAGAGAAAATGATGCATTAAAGAAAATGAATCAACAGCTTACCGTTGAAATTGATAGTACTAAAACAATACTTGTTGAAGCTAAAGAATACAATCAAGTACTGGTAGGTCAAAACGAAGAACTTTCAAAAACGGTTGAAAAAGCGGCTAAGCTTTCTGTTTTAAACTTAAAGACTTCTGCCTATAAGGTGAGAAATTCAGGTAAGGAAATCGAAACAGATAAAGCCAGAAGAGCAGACTTGTTAAAAATTAGTTTCACCATTGCTGAAAATAGAGTTGCAAAATCGGGGGATAAAAATTATTACGTTCAAGTAATTGACAGTAAAAACAACGTTCTTGGCGAAAAACAAACCACTCAGTTTGGAGATCAGTCGTTAACTTACAGTTTTATTTCTACTGTTTCATTTGACAATTCAACTGTTGATGTTACCGAAAACTTGAAAGGTGAAAATTTTGAAAAAGGTACATATTTCGTAAATATTTTTGATAAAGGAGAACTGGTATCAAAAACGAGTTTTTCTTTGAGATAATATTTTAAAATTCAAATATTAAGGGAGCAAATGCTCCCTTTTTTTATTCAATCATTTTGCCATTGAGAAAGATTTTATCTACAGGATTATTTCCAAATTCATAGGGAATTTGTTGGTAGGAGTGAAGAGGTTTAGTGAGTATGATATTTGCTAATTTCCCTTTCGTTATGCTTCCAACTTGGTGTTCTAGTCCCATGGCATAGGCCCCATTTAAGGTGGCCGCATTAATAGCTTCTTCAGGAGTCATCTTCATTTTGATGCATGCGGTTGATACGACAAAAGTCATATTGCCCGAAGGAGTTGTCCCAGGATTATAATCTGTGGCTAAAGCTAAAGGCAAACCTGCTTTGATTATTTTTCGAGCAGAAGTATAAGGAATATTGATAAAAAAACTACATGAAGGAAGAGCAACCGGCATGGTTTCACTGCCTTTTAAAGCTTCGATGTCAGCATCGGTTACAATTTCCAAATGGTCGACAGATAAGGCTCCATGAGCCACACAACTCTTAATCCCACCAATTGCTGTAAACTGATTCACGTGAATCTTTGGCTTTAGTCCATATTGATTTCCACATTGCATAATGGCCTCAGTTTCTTTTACTGAAAAATAACCTGTTTCCAAAAAAGCATCGACATAGTCCGCTAAACCTTCCTCAGCAATTTTTGGAATCATCTCATTGCAAATTAAATCAATATATCCCTGATGATTTTCTTTAAATGCTTCTGGAAACGCATGTGCTCCCAAAAAGGTGGCTTTGATTGGAATAGGATACAGTTCTTTTAGTTTTTTGATAATGCGAAGCATTTTTAATTCACCTTCTAATGTTAAACCATAGCCAGATTTGATTTCTATGGCACCTGTACCCATTTTAATCACTTCCTTCAATCGCAGCGAAGTATCATCTAAAATTTCACTTTCAGG
>JBKBOP010000108.1:0-7155 GCA_046293575.1 Flavobacterium sp.
GATTGACCATGACGGGCACTCTGCTGCTGTGTAAACCATGAATCACTGGTTTAACAATGGCTTGCCCCGTTCTTAGCAGTTGCACACCCGAAACCGTTTCCAAGCTATAACCCAACGATTTGGAACTGAGTTGTTCACGAAGTTTTTCGTCAACTTCAATTTGCTTCATCGAGAGAGCCGTCCTTTCCACTCGTTCTGATACGGTCACTTCATTAAGATCTACAACAGATGGTTTTAATTGGATTTTGATAAACGTATCTTCTGAAATCCGAACAATTGTGTCTAACGTGGCATATCCCAAGTGTGAAATATACAGACGCAGTTTTCCTGTGGATAGGTTTTTAAGTTCAAAACCACCCATAGGGTCAGAGACGACATTTTGTTTTTCGGAATGGATATGGCTTCCTGATAAGGGCTTCCCTTTTTCATCAGAGACAGTTCCCGCAAGCGTAAACTGAGCTTCGATGTTCAAGGTCATCATGAGCATCCATCCCCAAAGGAAGTACTTTGGCATTAGACAACAACTTGGTTAAGCAACAGAATCGATTTCTGTTACAACAGTGGATGTTTATGCTAAAGGGGGACCTCTTAAATCAGGTTGGGAAACAGTAAGGGCTGATATAGCCTCGATACTAGGAAGAACAATGGGATGGTGAAGAGCTTTGATGTAATCCGGAAAGAAGAATACATCAGGTGCGATAAAAAACCCAAAACTAAAATCACAAACGCCACAATCATCATGGTGCGAATGTTCGTGATGGTGCGAACAAACATGAGTTTCATCGTAATCAGCTAACCAATGTTGGTAGATATGCACCGATTGCACTGCTAAAGTTAGCAGTACGGTGTACATCAAAATCAGGTTCGCTATGGTTATTTTTTTCTTCACAAGGTGCAAAGGTACAAAAAAAGCCTCCGTTGGGAGGCTGATTTTAAATATAAGATTCTGTTAAACCAATTGGTGTGCTACAACATACTCAGCAATTTGGACTGCATTGGTGGCGGCTCCTTTACGAAGATTATCAGCTACAATCCACATGTTGACAGAGTTAGGAAGACTTTCGTCTCTTCTGATTCTACCTACGAATACCTCGTCTTTACCTTGTGCAAATAATGGCATGGGGTAGGAGTTAGATGCAGGGTCGTCTTGAACTTCAATACCGGGCGTTGATGCCAACAGCGTTCTTAGTTCATTTAAGTCATAATCGTTTTCAAAAGTAATGTTTATGGATTCTGAATGTCCGCCCACCACAGGAATTCTAATCGCGGTAGCGGTCACCAAAACCGAGTCGTCACCCAAAATTTTCTTGGTTTCTTTGACCAATTTCATTTCCTCTTTGGTGTAGCCATTGGATTCAAACACATCACATTGGGGAATGGCATTGCGGTGGATTTGGTAGTTATAGGCTTTTTCTCCTTCAACACCAGCATATTCATTTTCTAATTGTTTCACTGCTTTTACGCCTGTACCTGTAATGGATTGGTAGGTGGAAACCACCACTCTTTTCACTCCATATTTTTGGTGAAGAGGAGCCAATACTAATACCATTTGGATGGTAGAGCAATTGGGATTGGCAATGATTTTATCGTTTTTCGTGAGGCTATTAGCATTGATTTCGGGGACGATTAATTTTTTAGTTGGGTCCATTCTCCAGGCAGAAGAATTATCAATCACAGTGGTGCCAGCTTCTGCAAATTTTGGAGCCCATTCCAGCGAAGTGTCCCCACCTGCTGAAAACAAAGCGATATCCGGTTTCATCTGTACAGCGGTTTGTAGTCCAACCACCGAATAACTCTTCCCCTTAAAATCAACAGTTTTACCAATAGATCTTTCAGAAGCTACTGGAATTAATTCAGTAATTGGAAAATTTCTTTCTCTGAGTACTTCCAGCATGACTTCACCCACCATACCGGTGGCCCCTACAACTGCTACTTTCATTTTCAATAGTTGATTAAATATTTCGGCAAAAGTAGGTAATATTTCTCTCGCTGATTTCGGATTTTAAAAAAATAACAAAATGTTATAAAAAAGTTTTGACTATAAAAATACCCCTATATAATCGAGGTTTAGTTAGAATATGTAGTGATAGCGGAACGTCTATTTTTTCAACAAATCGCGAATTTCTGCCAACAGTTCTTCTTGTGTAGGTCCGGCCGGTGCAGCAGGTGCGGGAACTTCTTTCTTTTTGGTAGCATTAATTCCTTTGATAATTAGGAATAAAACAAATGCAACAATGATAAAGTTGATGACGGCAGAGATAAACATACCATATTTGACCCCGCCTAATATGGTTAAATCTTCAATTTTTTCAAGACCAGCAGCATCTAGTGCTGGTTTTAAGAGAAGAGGGGTGATGACATCTTCAATTAATGAGTTGATAATTTTTCCAAAAGCAGCACCAATGATTACGGCGATAGCCAAATCAACAACATTGCCTTTCATGGCAAATTCTTTAAATTCTCTGATCATTCCCATAGTTTATAGTTTTTGATTGTTTATTACGAAATTAGTTAAAAAAATTAACAAAGTACTAATCTCTGAAAAAAATTCTTTTCACTCTTTGAGAGATACTGGTCAGAACTTCATATGGAATGGTTTGCAGTTTATGAGCCATTTCTGAAATACTAGGCGATGCACCAAAAATGGTCACTCGTTGTCCTTCATAACAAACTACTTCACTTACATCCACCATTAGCATATCCATACAAACACTACCCACAACGGGAGCCTTTTGATCGTTAATAGTGACGTAGCCGACTCCATTCCCCCAAGCCCTTCGAATGCCATCGGCGTATCCTACTGGAATCGTCGCAATTTTGGTTTCTTTCAAGGCTATAAATCTTCGACCATAGCCAACACTATCTCCCTCTGGAATGGTTCTTATTTGAGAAATCACAGAAAACATAGTGCCTACTTGTTCAAGTTCAAGTTGTTCTTTCGGGTCATTGGAAATACCATACAAACCTATTCCGAGACGCACCATATCCAATTGAGCCTCTGGAAATCTGGTGATACCGGATGAATTTAAAATATGCAGAATGGGCTGAATGTGAAGCGTATCACACAAATAGGAGGTGTATTTCTCAAATAAGGCTATTTGATGCTTAGTAAAGTCATGGTGCTCTGCAGATTCACTGGCTGCTAAATGAGATAAAATACTTTTGATTTCAATTTCTTTCGATTCTTTCAAATGGGAAGCAAGTATTTCTACATCTTTTGTATCAAAACCCAATCGGTGCATGCCGGTGTCCAATTTAAGATGAACTGGATAACTAGACTTTTTCTTTTCACGAATCATTTTTCTAAAGGCCTGCAAACCATTAAAGCTATAGATTTCAGGCTCAAGATCATGATCAATCATTTCTGAGTAACTTGTTGATTCAGGGTTGAGCACCATAATGGGTGTTTTGATACCGTTTTCTCTGAGCAGTATTCCCTCATCAGCAAAAGCGACACCTAGATAATCAACTTTAAAATATTCTAATAATTTTGCCAGTTCAACGCCGCCATTACCATACCCAAAAGCTTTTACCATGACCATTAATTTGGTGCCAGTGGTAAGCTTACCTCTATAAAAATTAAAGTTATGAGTTAAGGCATTGAGGTTTATTTCTAGGACGGTTTCGTGTTTTTTTTCTTCTAGAAAAGTGATGAGTTGTTCAAAATGAAAATGTCTCGCTCCCTTAACTAAAATGGTTTCATTTTCGAAGACTACAGTTCTTATATCAGAAATTAAAGCTTCTGTAGATTCAAAAACAACCGCATTGGGGAATTTGTGTTTGAACTTTGAAATGACCTTTCCCACACCAATAACCCTAGAAATTTTATGTGCAATAACCAATTGAGAGATGCGTGCATAGAGCTCTTCATCTTCCAAGCCACTTTGGAATATGTCTGATAGAATTAAAGTCTTTTTGTGATGCTGGCTTTGATTTTCAAGGAAATCCAATGCAATTTTTAACGACTGGAAATCGGAGCTGTAACTATCATCGATGAGTGTCGTTCGGTTTTTACCATTTTTGACCTTCAACCGCATTTCGATGGGATATAACAATACTAATCGTTTTTGAATGATTTCCAAATCATATCCAAAATGCAGCATCACCATCAAACAATGTATCACATTTTCAATGGAAGCTTCATCAGCAAAAGGAATTTTCAATTTACTACACACACCCTGATAGGTCACATTCAAATGCGTTTCTTGTCCGATGGTTTTGGCATGTACCATCACATCAGCAGCACTGTCATTGCTACTCCAACTAAAAGTGTTGAGTCCATTAGGCAGGAAAGCCTCAACAGTTTTATTTTTATTATAAATCAATAATGCAACATTTCTGAAAAGCTTTGTTTTTTCCTTGATTTTTTCGGCCATATTTTGAAAGCCTTCATCGTGAGCAGACCCAATATTGGTTAAAATTCCTATTGAAGGTTGAATAATACTTTCCAAATGCGACATTTCATGGGTGGTTGAAATCCCTGCTTCAAAGATGGCGAGGTTATGACCTTCATTGATGCCCAACACCGAAAGAGGCACCCCCACTTGTGAATTGTAACTTTTAGGACTTCGAATGATGTTATAGTCTGGACTCAACAGAAAGTTAAGCCATTCTTTCACAATGGTTTTACCATTACTACCCGTAATGGCCATTACAGGAATATCAAATTGACTGCGATGGTAAACGGCCAATTGTTGAAAAGCGGCTAAGGTGTTGTCTACGAGCAGATAATGCGTGTTGTCGTTAAGCTTAAGAGGAAGTTTTGAAACCACAAAGTGGCGAACACCCTTACAATGCAATTCATCTAAATAGAAATGGGCATCGTGATTGGGTCCTAGCAATGCAAAGAATAAGGTTCCTTCATGATTTTGTGAGGAACGACTATCTATGGAAACATGGTCAATCACAGCAGTAGTTCCAGGGCCATAATAAGTCCCGGAAAGAAGTGTTACTATGTTTTCAAAGCCTAACTTCAAGATGGTTGATTTTTGGAAGCTTCTTGTTTCTTTTCCTCCATATCACGCATGGCTTTGAAATAAGCTGCCCGACTCAAAGGTTCGTATTCTTCTGTCTCTCCCAACATGACCAGTTTGTCATTGTTGTTTTTTCTAAAACTAAATTGGGCAAGGTTGCCTGTTCTGGTGCACACCGCATGTACTTTGGTGACATATTCTGCCGTAGCCATAAGTGCTGGCATGGGTCCGAAAGGGTTGCCCTTAAAATCCATGTCAAGACCAGCAACAATCACTCTGATGCCTGAATTGGCTAAATCATTGCATACCGAAATAATCTCGTCGTCAAAAAACTGGGCTTCATCAATCCCCACGACATCACATCCTTGAGCCAGCAATCTGATATTGGCTGCAATGGGTACTGGTGAAGAACGAATTTCATTAGCATCATGAGAAACCACCCTATCATCATGATAACGGGTATCAATAGCAGGTTTGAAAATTTCTACTTTTTGTTTGGCAAACTGGGCTCGTTTTAATCGTCTAATTAATTCCTCTGTCTTTCCTGAAAACATAGAACCGCAGATCACTTCTATCCATCCAAACTGTTCTTCGTGATTCACGGTATTTTCAAGAAACATAATAATTTGGATTATTTAGTTCTATGTTGAAGCTATTGTTTTTATTGTGCATAACTTTGTGAACTTTATCATTTCTACCATTTGGTCTACAAGGGATATAATTGTATTTTTATCCTGATTTTGTAAATGATGAATGCATTAATATGGTTTACTTTTCATCAGAAACAAATTTATTAAAAAAGCACTGCTTTATACTATAGAACCCCAAAAGTTATGAAGAAAAAATTAGAAGCTGAATTAATCAGCATTGCCCACAGAGTTTTAAAATTGAAAGGTAAGGAAGATGTGGTACAACTTCATAGAGAAGCTCAGCTTTTGCTTGAGCAATTGTCTATTTTAAAATTCTATCACACCCATGTGGAGACCTTAAAAGAAGAGATTACTCAAGAGGAGTTTGAACGTAAGCTAGATCAATTTAATGCGGCTCCCGTTGAAGAATTAATAAAGGAAACTCCATCTGTTGCCTCAACGGAGATGTTTGAAACTCATGAAATTGAGACGGAAACTGTAAAAGAAGAAACTGTTGAAGAAGTTTTAGAAGAAGAGGTCGTCTTGAAAGAAGAAGTTATTGAGAAAAAAATAGTCGAAGAGGTCCATGAAGAAACTCCTGCATTTACTGCTGCTTTTGAACTAGCTACTGAAGAAGTGGAGACCCCAAAAGAAAAGATTGAAGTTCCCAAACAAACCTCGCTTGAAGATTTTCTTCATGAAAACTACCAAGAACCTGAATTTATAAAAGTGGATCAAGTTCCCTCTGAGGTAAAAGAAACCCTTGAAATTACTTTTGAGAAAAAAGAGGAGTTTGCCGTTGAAGACGATAAGATTTCTGTGGTCACCACCGAAACATTGACCCACAAGACAGAATCAAAACCCATGTCTTTGAACGATACTTTAATCAAAGGTATAAATGTGGGGCTGAACGATCGAATTGCTTTTGTAAAACATCTTTTTAACGGCAGTAATGAAGATTACAATCGTGTCATGTCACAACTCAACTCTTTTGATGCTCTTGAAGAGGCAGAACAGTTTGTGGAAGACATGGTCAAACCTGACTATAACAACTGGGAAGGAAAAGAAGATTATGCTTTGCGATTTATGAACTTGGTCGAGAAAAAATTTGTGTAAATGGGTTCCTTGTTTTTGGTGCCCACTCCAATAGGTAATCTAGAGGATATGACCCTCAGGGCCATACGGGTGTTGAAAGAAGTTGACCTCATTTTAGCCGAAGACACCCGAAACAGTGGAAAGTTACTCAAACACTTTGAAATCAACACTCCCATGCATAGCCACCACATGCACAACGAACACAAAACGGTGGAGCAAGTGGTGCAAAGAATCAAAAACGGACAATCCATTGCCTTAATTTCTGATGCAGGAACTCCAGCGATTTCAGATCCCGGTTTTTTATTGACCCGTGCTTGTATTGAGCAAAACATCCCTGTGAATTGCCTTCCCGGAGCAACCGCTTTTGTGCCCGCCTTGGTGAACAGCGGTTTACCCAACGACCGATTTACGTTTGAAGGCTTTTTGCCAGATAAAAAAGGCAGGCAAACGCGTTTTTT
>JBKBOP010000109.1:0-7118 GCA_046293575.1 Flavobacterium sp.
AAGTTTTTTTTAGACATCCTTAAATTTATAGTACAAAAAAACCACGCCATAAGACGTGGTTTTAAAATGTATTAAAAAAGTTTATGACTGTGGGTCAACAACTTTTCCTTTGATTGTTAAAATCACTGGTGATTCATTTTCGTTAAGAGTAACGGTAACAGTTTTAGAGAAGCTTCCACTTGCTGCAGCATTGTAAGTAGCTTTCACATGGGCAGTTTCACCTGGCTTCACTGGTGTTTTAGTGTAGTCAGTAGCAGTACAACCACATGAAGCTTTTACATTAGTTATTAAAACAACCGATTTAGTTGTGTTGGTAAAAGTAAAGTCATGTGAAACGGGAACTCCTTTTTTAAGTTCTCCGAAATCATACACCACTTCATTCCATTTTACAGGAGTAGATGGTTTTTGAGCAGCAGGAGTCGTTGTTAAAGTTGGTTTAGAATCTACTTTTTGAGCAAAGGAAGTAAAAGAAACAAACACAAAAGCGAAGGCAGTTAAAATTAATTTCAAATTTTTCATAGTATTACGATTAAAGGTTAAATTTTTCATTTTCGTTGTTACAAATATATTTACTATATTTTTGCTTGTTGTTAAGCGGTTACTAAGATTTGTTAATGAGTTGTTAAGCGACAAAATGAAGTCTTTTTAACCTTTAAAATTGTATCATGAAATGGAGTCGTCTTAATCTGATTATTGCTGTTGGCTTGATTGCCATTATGGGTGTTTTGAGCATGCAACTTATCATGTTGAGTCAGGCGTTTGATTTTGAAAAGAGAGAGTTTGGAGAAAAAATTCATTTTGCATTGCAGGATGTGGTTCAAAAAATATACCGCGACAATCAAACAAACTTACCCATAACCAACCAGATTAAAAAAGTTACAGATGACTATTATATTGTAAACGTTGATGATGTTTTTGAGGCTGAAATTTTGGAATACTATCTTAAAACAGAATTCCAAAAAGTAAAATTAGATATCGATTTTGAATACGCCATTTATGACTGTGCCTCTGATCAAATGGTGTATGGGAGTTACATTTCATCCAACGATCAACCTAAGGAAAACTGTGAAAATTGCTTTGAAAAAGGAGAAGGATTGGTCTATTACTTTGCTGTAAGATTTCCGCAATTAAAGTATTCCCTTATTGGTTCTTTAGGACAATATTGGATTTTTACTGGCATACTGCTATTGGTTTTAGTCATCTATGTCTATTCCGTTTGGCTTTTACTTCAACAAAAAAAATATGCAGAACTACAAACAGATTTTATTAACAACATGACCCATGAGTTTAAAACACCCTTATCGTCTATATTAATTGCCTCTAATTATACGCAGCAACAACCAGAAATTAAAAACAACCCCAAACTTTCTAAATACACTCAAATAATTATCCAACAAAGTGAAAAACTCAATCAGCATATTGAAAGAATACTGATGGTTGCCAAGGGAGAAAGCCAATGGATTCATCTGGATAAACAAAAAGTTAATTTGGGAGAGACCATTCGATTGGTACTTGAAAATGTTTTGCTGAAAACTGGAGACTCTGTAAACATTAAATCGTCGGTTTCTGACACCATCTTTATAAATGCGGATTCATTTCATCTCTACAATATCATTTTCAATTTGGTGGAAAACGCTGTAAAATATAGTGGAGATAACCCGACTATACACCTTGAAGCAGAACTGTACAATCACTGTCTGAAGATGCGAGTTCTTGATAACGGTATTGGCATTGAAAAAAAACACCTTGAACATGTTTTTGACAAATTCTTCAGAGTCCCTAGAAAAGACAAAAAAGATATTGAAGGGTTTGGTATTGGTTTGTCTTATGTGAAAAAAATAATAGATTTACATCATTGGAAAATTCAACTATACAACCAAGTTGAAGGCGGACTTGAAGTCACCATTAGTATTCCCAAAAAAGATGTGTATGAGTAAAAAACGAATTCTTTATTTAGAAGATGATGAAACACTCGGATTTCTAACCGCTGACTTTTTAGAAATCCATTATGCAGTCTCTCATTTTACAAGTGGAAAGGAAGCCTTTGAAGCTTTCACCCATCAAGATTTTGACTTATGTATACTTGATGTCATGGTGCCTGACATGGACGGTTTTGAAGTAGCAGAAGCCATTCGGAAGAAAAACCAAGAGGTTCCTATCATTTTCCTTTCAGCTAAAACCATGAAAGAAGACAGAATCAAAGGTCTGAAATTAGGTGCAGATGATTATTTAGTGAAACCTTTTAGCATGGAAGAACTTCAATTAAAAATGGAAGTCTTTCTCAACCGAAGTCAAAAAAACATACCTATTAATAATAATATGTACACTTTTGGCCCTTTTATTTTTGACCCATCAAATTATTGTGTAACCGAAAATAAAGAGGTTACTCAATTGACGGAAAGAGAATCGTCACTTTTAAAATTCCTTTTAGACCACAAAAACACGGTGTTGAAAAGAGAAAAGATTCTAACAGAATTATGGGGAAATGATGATTATTTTATGGGAAGAAGTATGGATGTTTTTATTTCTCGACTCAGAAAAATCTTTAAAAACCACCCCAATATCAGAATTGATAATATTCCCAGAATTGGTTTTAAAATGGTGGTAGAATAATCAACTTCGAAAATTTTAGTCAACTTTATGTATTTTGGAGAATACTAACAATGCAACTTCAACGGCTATTTAACATAGTTTTTACTATTAATAGGTTTTCATTGTTTATTTTTATAATTAACCTTAACTTATAAGCACTTGTTTTTAAAGTTTTGATTTTCAAATATGTTTAACCTTAAAATTAAAATAATGAAAAAAGCATTCATTTTATTTAGTGTTTTTAGCATCATGCTAACTTCGTGTGTCTCCCAGAAAAAGTATCAAGCTTTGGAGGAGCAACACAAAAACACTCAAGATTTATTAAACAGTTGCACAGTTAGACTCAACTTGTGCCAAGAGGAACGTGCAGCCTTTCAGGCCAAATCCTTATCCCTAGAAAGCCAAGTGGCTAGTCTCAATGCCACCAACAAAGATTTAATTAGAACGGTTGGAGATTTTACAGACCTCACTAGAAAAGGCTCTGAAAACCTTTCTAAATCACTTGAAAGTCTTCAAGAAAAAGATTTAACCATTAGAAAACTACAAGATGCACTTACTAGAAGAGATTCTGTTAATTTATCTTTAGTGCAAAGTTTGAAAGGTGCCATTGGAAATCTTGACGACCAAGACATTGAAATCAGCGTTGAAAAAGGAGTCGTATTTGTCAACATCTCAGATAAACTTTTATTTGCTAGCGGAAGTTACACCGTTACAGACCGTGCAAGAGTGGTTCTTGGAAAAGTAGCCACTGTTGTCAAAAACAAACCTGATTTTGAATTTATGGTAGAAGGACATACTGACGATGTGCCCATTAGCCGTCCAGTGATTCAGGACAATTGGGATTTGAGTGTGTTAAGAGCCACAGCCATTGTTAGAATTCTTCAAAAAGAATTTGGAGTAAGTCCTTCCCGAATGACAGCTGCTGGGAGAGCAGAATATGTTCCCGTGGCTAGTAATTCCTCTGCCGATGGAAAAGCCAAAAACAGAAGAACGCGAATTGTAGTACTTCCGAAATTGGATCAGTTTTATGATATGATTGAAGAGGGCATGAAAGACCCAAAAATAAACTAAAAAGTTAGAGGCTCTTCGGAGCCTCTTTTTTTATTCGATAAAACTATAGAAATAGGCTTCAATGGCTTTCAATTCCTCCTCTTTCATGGCTTTGGTCACAGAAAAATTAGTTTTCATAATTTCATATTGTTCAGGTTCAACGACAGGCTCTAATTCCCCTCTCAAAAATGCGACCATGTCTACATTCATGTCTTTATAAATCTTTGCGATTTCTTTGACACTAGGACCAATAATCTTTTGATCGATTTTATGACAAGTATGGCACAATCCAACACCTTCAAACAATTTCTTGCCTAATGCTAATTGTTCTTGTTTTGGAGTAACTTCTGTTGGTTTTCCAAAATCTTGAGTTTTTTTCTCTCCGCAAGAAAGCAAACTTAAGGCCATAATTGTTAAAACTATATTTTTCATACGAATCTGTTTTTTAATTTTATCAAAGGTAAATGCATCCGTAAATCAAAGAGCTGATAAAAGTCATTTATGATATAATTTTCACCACCCCTTTTGCAAAATAACTTGCAATCATGTCGGCACCGGCTCTTTTGATAGCGGTTACTTGTTCCATCATCACGGCATCGTGGTCAAGCCAACCTTTTTCCGAGGCTGCTTTAATCATTGCATATTCGCCCGAAACTTGATACACAGCAACAGGAACATCAAATGCATTTTTTATTTCGCGAACAATATCCAAATAAGCAATTCCCGGTTTTACCATCACAATATCTGCTCCTTCGTCAATATCCATATTGGTTTCACGAATCGCTTCAATGCGGTTGTGGTAATCCATTTGATAGGTTTTTTTATCCTTCGGTACGTTTAAACTATCCACAGGAGCACTGTCCAAAGCATCGCGAAAAGGTCCGTAATGAGCTGATGCATATTTGGCACTATATGCCAAAATTCCCGTGTTTACATAACCTTCATCTTCTAAAGCTTCACGAATGTCAAGAATTCTGCCGTCCATCATGTCGCTTGGAGCAACGATATCTGCACCGGCTTCAGCGTGTGAACAACTCATTTCGGCTAAAATGGCCGAGGTTACGTCGTTTACAATAATCCCATTTTCAATCACCCCGTCATGTCCGTAAGACGAATAAGGATCTAAAGCCACATCGGTCATCACAACCATATCCGGAACCGCATTTTTAATCACTTTCACAGCTCGTTGCATTAAACCATTTGGATTTAAAGCTTCGGTTCCTTTGTTATCTTTTAAATGGTCAGGAACTTTTACAAAAACCAAAACCGTTTTCAGATTTAATTTGGCTAATTCTTTCACCTCTTTTTCCAATACATCGAGACTCAATCGGAAATAATTGGGCATGGAAGGAATTTCTTCTTTCACATTATTTCCTTCCACTACAAAAAGCGGCACAATAAAATCGCTGGGTGAAAGTATGGTTTCACGCACTAACGAACGAATGGTTTCGTTGGTTCTGAGTCGACGGTTTCTTCTTAATGGAAACATAGTTGTTAGTTTTTTGGTTTGCTTCGCCAGTCGCCCTTTGGGCTCGTGTCAGGTTTCAAGTTTCAAGTTGATTTGCCTAAGAAACTAGATCCAATCTACCGGTTCTTTCAATATTTTTAATAATTTTTCTTCTTCACTTCCTTTTTCTGGATGATGATCATACACCCACTGCACATGAGGTGGCAAACTCATCAAAATACTTTCAATTCTGCCGTTGGTTTTTAATCCGAAAAGGGTTCCTTTATCGTGAACCAAATTAAATTCAACATAACGACCACGGCGAATTTCCTGCCAAGTTCGTTGTGCTTCTGTAAAAGGCAACTCTTTTCTTTTTTCAACAATTGGAACATACGCCTCAAGAAAACTATTTCCAACTTCAGTTACAAAGTTGAACCAATCTTCCATGGTCATCCTATCGGTTGCTTTGCAATAATCAAAAAACAATCCGCCAATGCCGCGTGCTTCAAAACGATGAGCATTCCAAAAATAATCATCGCATTGCTTTTTATATTTTGGATAAAACTCCGGATGGTGTTTGTCGCATGCTGTTTTGCAAGTTTGGTGAAAATGAGTGGCATCTTCTTCAAATAAATAATAAGGTGTCAAATCTTGTCCGCCACCAAACCATTGATTAATGATATTTCCGTTTTCATCATACATTTCAAAATACCGCCAATTTGCATGAACCGTTGGCACCATCGGATTTTTTGGATGAATAACCAAACTCAATCCACAAGCAAAAAAATCGGCTTCGCCCACATTGAATAATTTTTGCATCGAATCGGGCAACGTTCCATGAACGGCTGAAATATTGACCCCGCCTTTTTCAAAAACTTGACCATTTTCAATAACTCGAGTTCGTCCTCCACCACCTTCGGGTCGCTCCCAAATATCTTCTCGGAATTTGGCAACACCATCCACTTCTTCTAATTTGGAAGTGATTTGATTTTGGAGGGTTTGGATGTAAGTTAAAAATTTATCTTTCATTACTCTAATTCTTTCTTGTTATTTAAATAATCTGAAGCATTCAGCTTATTAACAACTTTCTTTCCTGTCTTTTCTTCAATTTCTTTTCTGGTATTCCCTGCAATTGTTCCTCCCTGTTTTGCTATTTTTTTATTTTCTGTAAAATTCTTAGGTTTTTTCTCTTTGCTGATTTCTGTTGTTGTAGCTTCTGCCAACATATTTAAAACCAATTCAAGATTACTCATGTTGTCACGCAAATTCTCCTTTTTTAAACCTTTGTGATTTTTGTATTGTTTTACTGTCAAACCGCTCCAAGCTTTAGTAATTTCATCAGTTAAAATGGCATATTCTTGCCCTTTTTTAACCTCGCGATTATCCCATTCATCAGTCAATTCTTTTCTAACTTCAATGCTTTTTAATCGTTGGTTTACCCATTCTTTGGAATACCCTTTTTTGAGATAGGTTTCCATTAAACGGTCAAACCCTAATTCAGGATCTTCAATTTCATCAATTCGTTCTCTTCCCACTTGAGCTAACCAAAGTTTAAAAGGCTCTGCTTTTTTAGAAGGAATAGATTGAATCAATCGGAATAATTGCTCGGTATCGGCAACATCGGTTAGTCTCATTTTACCATCATCCGCTACCAGTTTCAACTGTCCGATTTTTTCGGACACTTCACTTCCTTCCTTACGCAACTTGGTTTTTAAATCATTCCAATATTTTCTTGGACGATCATTATCAATAAGAATTTGAATAACATCAATAATAGAAAAATACCATTTCTCTTCCTCTTCGCTCCAAACAGAACGAATTTGTTTTTGTTCGAATAATTTTATGGCGGTTTCTTTGGTCATTGTGTACGGTTTAAATAGTATTGAGAAACTTAGAACTTAAAACTCCCTACTGATTATACTCCTTCACTGCTTCCACAAAAGCCTTCGCATGATCTACCGGAATAGTTGGTAAAATGCCATGTCCAAGGTTTACGATATAATTATCTTTTCCAAATTCATCAATCATT
>JBKBOP010000110.1:0-7109 GCA_046293575.1 Flavobacterium sp.
ATCAAAAACTTTATCAAGGAACAAGTTTAGGTTCAATTGAAATGAAAGATTACTTTTTAAATCTAAGTGAAAATATTCTCGACAGTTTTGGAGCTGAAAAAAAAGTAAAACTCAATTTAGCCATGGAAAAGCTCGATTTAGACATTGATACGGCTGTTCCATTAGGATTAATAATCAATGAGCTACTGACCAATACCATAAAATATGCTTTCCCCGAAGGTGATAAAGGAACCATAACTATCAAATTAGAAAAGCAAAATGATCAACATCTTCATTTGGTGGTCACCGATGATGGTGTCGGAAAATCCGGCATTACACATGGAACTGGTTTTGGTACACAATTAGTTTCTCTCCTTACTCAACAATTAAACGGTACCATGAAAGAAGAATCAGATAATGGGACTACTCATATTTTTGATTTTAAATTACGTAAAGTGGCTTAATTATTAAATTGCCACATTGACTAATTGCCACATTAAAACTTCTCCGATAAACAAAACCGCTTCTTCGGACATTATTCAACCCTCTTCGTCCTAAAGCTATTTCATTTTCAGTTAATTAGATTTTACTTAGACGTGAATTTACATCTAAAAACTAACATTAAATCTTATTAAACATGAAAAAATTACTCTTTTTAGTATTGCTATTACCTTTCATAGCTATTGCACAAGTTGCAGAACGTCAAATTTTAACAATGTCTGAATTAACGATTAAGCAAGGTCACAACGAGCAATTCAAGGCAGGTGTTAAAATGTATAAAGAATGTTATGAAAAAAATAACGGAACAGAATCTTGGGGACTTTGGACAAGATTACAAGGAGAAGGAACCGTTTATGCTTTGACAGGTATGGTTAAAAACTGGGCAGAATTAGACAAAAGTGATGAAGCAGGTAAAGCCTGTAGAGATATTGTTATCACTATGATCATGCCGCACGTTGAAAAAAGTGTCTATAATTTGGCCTCAACTATGCCAGAAATGAGTACTAAAAAAGCAAGTCCGGATCGCACTGTTGTGTGGGTGACTTACTTTAGAGTAAAAAACTCTACTGTTTTTAACGCAACTGTTAAAGAAATACACGCAGTATTAAAAGCTGTAGAAGGTGATGTAAGGGGTTCTTGGTATTCATTTATGGGTGGTGCTGAAAACACACCTGATTATATGGTGTCAACTTCATTTAAAAATTTAGCTGAATTAGATGTCGAAAAAGATGGTATTTGGAAAATGATGGAAAATAAACATGGAGTAAAGAAAGCTGAACAAATGCGAAATGATTTTAGAAATGCTCTAGATGCGTCATGGGGATATACTTATATCCTAAATAAAGAACTGAGCAAATAAAATTTAACTCTTTAAAATTTCGCTTTACAAATTAAATGTACACGGTCATCATTTCTATATCGAATCAAAAACAACTTGTTGATTCGTGTTCTTAAACAAATTAACTTAAAATAATATAATCATGAAAAAAATATTAATTGTAGCTATTGGATTATTCTTCTTGGCATCCTGTCAAGAAAAGCAGAGATATACTCAACAATCACCAGAAATCGACACCTTTAAAAAGGTTATTGAGGCTTACAAAAATCTGGATTGGGAAAGTCACATCACGTTTTATGCAGATACTGCAAAAATTTGCACCAACGAAACCAAAGAAAAAGCAAAAACAGTATTGCAGGCAATGGAACAATATAAAGAAGATGCAGCTCTTTTTTCTTGGGTAGTTGAAAATGAAGAATATGAAATGGTTGTCACCGATAAGGGTGAAACGTGGGTTAATTTTTGGGGATTATGGAAAGGAACCAATAGATTAACAAACAAAGAATATGAAATTCCTTTTCACAACACAGCTCGTTTTATCGATGGAAAAATTGTTGAAGAACATGGCTATTGGAACAATTCAGAAATTGTCACTGATATGCTGAAACAAGCAGAAACATCAGAGCCTGAAAAGGTGCAAGCAGCAGAATAATTATTAATTCAAAAACCTGTAAGGAACTCAAAAGCTTTGCAGGTTTTTTTAAAATATGAAGAAATGAAAAAAGCTGGCATAATTGGAGGATCCGGTTTCATAGGAAGCTATATCACCAAGCAATTTTTAGACAATGGTTTTGAAGTAAAAGTTTCTACCACCGATATTTCAAAAGAAGAAAAATACCGGCATTTGATGAATCTTGAAAATGCTGATCATCTATATATTGAAGAACTCAATGTAGAAGATAAAACACAACTGAAACAATTTGTTAGTGAATGTGACATTGTCATTCACAGCGGGACCCCTTTTCAACTGACCATTACCGATCCAGAAAGAGAACTCTTCACTCCTACTATCAAAGGAACTGAAAACTTTTTGGAGGTTATCAAGGAAACACCTAGCGTGAAAAAAGTGGTTCTCTTGGCTTCTGTTGCAGCATGGAATACCAATTTTCCAATGCCAGCTGATGGCAAAAGCTTTACGGACACGTTTGATGAAAATGAGAAGCGGTTTACCAGCGAAATGAGTCATCCCTACTCTCAAGCCAAATTCATTGCCAACCAAGTGGTGGAACAATTTATAAAAGACAATCCTAATCTTGCATTTGAAATTAGTTCTGTTTCACCCGTGATGGTAATGGGAAAATCAATGTCGGATAGAGAAGACTCTACTTCTACGGGTATGCAATTTTTAATCAAAAATAAAATTGCTCCTGATGAATTTGTTCAAGCTTTATTTGATAATGATGTTCCTTTTGCTATTGTAGATGTAAAAGACGTGGCATTGGCAACATTTAAAGCAGCAACCACCAATCATTTACACGGAAAAGATTATTTACTAACTAGCGAAACCTATAAAGTTTCTGATGTTCACGAAATGCTGAATGACAGACAACCAAAATCAGTTGCGGAAATAGTTTATAAGAATGATTTGGCGAAAAAGGAGTTGAATATCTCTTTCAGACCGGTTCAGGAAACCTTATCACAATAAATTTGATATGAAGGTTTTATTCGAAATCAAATACATACTTCTACAAAAATGGTTTTTAATGTTTTTTATAATTGCTTTTCAATTGGCAAATAGTGTTGTGTTTGCTCAGGAAAGCGATATAGAAAAAGAAATATGGCAATTGGAAAATCGATTTTGGAATGACCTTGAAAGAAATGATACAACTTCCTGCAAAAAACTATGGATTCACAAACAAATCAAATATAAATCAGAAGTTGGACATCTGAATGATGAGCATAAAAGTTCTCATTGGATCAATGAACTTCATGCCGATAATGATTTAGAATTCAGCTTTGCCTTGTATTTGAAAGCAATTGAAGTCACAGAAAATATAGTCAAAGTCTACTATGACGTAAATAAATTTTGGACAGATAAACAGCATACACTTCGCAAAAGTAAAACATTCAGTTTCTCACATACGTGGAAAAAAAGTAATAATTCATGGTTATTATCCTATGGAATCGCTATTGAAAATTAATAACTCAATTAAAATCAAAAAATAATGAAAAATTCAATTCTAGCTTACCTTCTCATTTTTTCAAGTCTTGTTTTTTCACAAAAAAATGATGTTGAATCAAACATTAAGCTCTACACACAAGTTTGGGATAATGTCATAAACAAAGGACAGATTGATCAGATAAACACCAAAAACTTTCATGAATCTGTGATTATGGTAATGAACCCCGTAAATATTGTAGGTATTGAGGGATTCAAATCCTATTATCAAAATTTTTTAACTGGTTTTTCTGAAATTCAATTTACAATCAAGAAAATTTTTGGACAAGAAGAAAATCTTGTAAAACATTGGCATTTTAAAGGTCGTCATACTGGTGACTTTTTTGGATTACCAGCTACAGGAAAATCAGTTGATATTGAAGGTGTTACCATTATTAAAATGAAAAATGGAAAAATATACAAAGAACAAGATTTCATGGATACTTTGATTTTTCAGCAACAACTAGGACTGATATCAAATTCAGCAAATATGATTACTATCAACACCCTTTACAACTCATTTTCAAAAGGTGATGTGACCTCTGTTTTAGGAGCCATGGACGCCAATATAATTTGGAATGAAGCCGAAGGCAATAAATATGCTGATGGTAATCCCTATATAGGACCTGATGCGGTTCTGAATGGTGTTTTTGGTCGGGTTTTAGCAGAACATGAATACTTCAATTTAGATGATATTGTACTGCACGAAATGTACGAAGACAAAGTCTTAGCAACCTTACGCTACAAAGCAAAAAATAAAAATGGAAATGAATATGACGCTCAAGTGGCACATCTTTGGACTTTGAAAGATGGTAAAATCATTGCTTTTCAACAATTTGTTGATACCAAAAAATTAAACGACTCCCTTTTAAAATAAGAGAGGATGTTAAAAAATCTTCATTATTTTTTATGGAACCGGTTTCCGAATTGAAATCAAACAATTTACTAATTCAGATAATTTGAAGGTGTAAACAAATTATAAATCCAAATATCAATAAAATAACTATGTCACAAAACATCGATAGCAATCTAAGTCCATTAAAAAAAAGCGATAGAATTGAATCATTAGACATCATGCGAGGTATTGTTTTGTGTGGTATTTTATTAATGAATATCAATAGTTTTGGCCTCGCAAATGCCTACAATGATCCAACTGCTTCAGGAGGTTATACTTCATGGAATTTAGTTACTTGGATAACCACCAATCTCTTTTTTGAAGGCACAATGAGGGCCTTGTTCTCATTACTTTTTGGGGTGGGGATGTTTATTCTTTTAAAAAGAATGGAGAAAAAAGGAGCAGGAATTGAAGCGGCAAATATCTATTTCAGAAGGTTAACCTGGCTTTTGGTTTTTGGTTTGATTCATGGATATTTATTGCTCTGGACAGGCGAAATATTATATGATTATGCTATCATGGGTTTTTTGGTTTTTATTTTTCGAAATATGGAAGCTAAAAAATTAATTGCGACTGCTGTTGTATTATTTTCAATTGGTGCCTTTTGGTCGTATTGTGACTACAAAATTGATATAAAATCAATTGAAGATGCAGCTTTGGCAAAAGAAAAAGCAATTGAAGGGCAAAAGTTATCAAGAGATGAAATTGAAGCGTCACAAAAATGGGAAAAAATTGAATGGGAACATTCATCCGAAGGCATTGCGTTTTTTAATGAAAACATGCAAAAAGGATATATTGATGTTGTTGCTTTTTTAGCTCCTATTAATCGATATAATGATAAATTCTGGACTTACCGTTACAATTTATGGGACATTTTAAGCATGATGTTGTTGGGTATAGGGCTCTTTAAATTGAAGATACTTACAGCTGAAAAATCTTATCGGTTCTATGGAATAATGGTATTGTTTGGATACGGAATAGGACTAACCGTTAACTATTTTGAAATTTATAACATTTACACAAATAATTTCTCCTATCTTTCTTTTTCAAAAACGAATATTACTTATGATTTAGGAAGAGTGCCAGTGGCAATGGGACATATTGCTTTAATCATGATACTGTGCAAACTCCCCATTTTAAATTGGTTAAAATTCCGAATGTCTGCTATTGGAAAAATGGCCTTAAGCAACTACATTATGCATTCCATTATTTGTATGATCGTATTTACTGGTGTTGGTTTTGGTTTATTTGGAAAATTACAGAGGTATGAATTACTTTATGTGGTGGTTTCTATTTGGATTTTTCAGCTGATAATCAGTCCTATTTGGTTAAAATATTATTACTTTGGTCCTATGGAATGGCTTTGGCGAACCTTAAGTTACCAAAAAAGACAACCATTTAAAGTTACAAAAGAATAAACCAATTCAATGGCAACACTTCTAACTCCACAAAAAGACCGCATCCATTTTCTAGATGCATTAAGAGGTATTGCGATTTTAGGCATTCTAACGGCCAACATTTATTTTTTTTCAGGGTTAGACTTTATAAACCCCGCTGAACAATATCCTTGGGCAGCGTCTTCTTGGGATATGCCTTTTGATTTTATTTTGTTCACTTTAATTGACGGAAAATTCTATTCCATCTTTTCGTTATTGTTTGGAATCGGTTGTGCTATACAATTTCAAAGTTTGCAAAAGCTCGACCAACCCTTTAAACCCTTTTTTAGAAGGAGAATGTTTTGGTTATTTGTAATTGGGTTTTGTCATTTAACTTTCATTTGGTTGGGTGATATTCTTTCTTTATATGCAATTCTTGGATTTGTTTTAGTATACTTTACAAACACCTCTAACAAAAATTTATTAAAGTATGCTGTAATACTTATTCTTTTACCACTTATGAATGATTTTATTATCAATCATTTGGGCTGGAATTACCCAAAGTATTTTTTTAAAATAAACCATTATGTGGCATCTAATTTTAACATTCCTCTCAGAGAGTATGGAGAAATTAAAACCATCAACATGAACCACTACAGTAAGAACGAAGATTGGATCATGTTCTTCAAGACCAATCTCAGTAATGTGTTCCTTCGAATTGGCTATCTTATGGGTGATGGTCGTGTTTTTAAAGTATTGGGTATCTTTTTTATCGGGCTTTGGTCTGGAAGAGCTATTTTACACAACAACCTCCTGGTCAATATCAAATTGCTGAAAAAAATTGCAATATTTGGAATTGCAATTGGTTTGCCAATTTGCATCCTTCGAACCTACATCGACTTCTTTGGCAGAGAGCTTCCTTTCAGAAGTACTCTAGTAACTCTGACCTATGCTCTTGGCACGGTGCCGTTAGCTTTAGGTTATGCTGCAGCTCTTGCATTATTGCATCAAAAGAAACCATCTCTATTCCGTTGGTTTGAACCTGTCGGGAAAATGGCATTAACCAATTACATAATGCAAACAGTAATTGCGATTACTTTCTTCTATGGAATTGGTTTCGGCTTTGCTGGTAAGTTTGGTGCCATTGCCGTATTTTGTATTGCTTTGCTCATCTATACACTGCAAATCATCGGAAGTAACTTATGGTTGAAACAACATCAACAAGGGCCATTAGAATGGTTGTGGCGGAAACTAACTTACAAAAGATAATAATTTTAAGCTTTTTAAGTCATTTTAAAATGAAGCTAGGTTAACTTCTATATTGTGATATTCTAATTGCATTCATAATCAACATTTATCATT
>JBKBOP010000111.1:0-6862 GCA_046293575.1 Flavobacterium sp.
AGACTGACCACTTTCTTTTTTAAAGTGTTCATAGGCTTCAGTAATTCTACTGATGTAACACTGGTTGGAATATTGACCATCAAAAACCGGTTGTTCTTTAAAGAGTTGAATTTCCGTTTACAAGATGCCATGCCATTCCGGATTGGAAGCATCGTTGGTGATTTCTGATTTTTGTAGAGTTCTTCGGGGTTTAAAAAAATCGAATACGCCTTCTGTTCCAATACCCACAGCTTGGTTAAAAGAAAGGATTTTAGGATTTGCAGTAATCAAAAGTGCAATAGCTCCAGCCCCTTGGGTGTATTCCCCCGTGGAACCTAAATCATATTTGGCATAATCAGCGGCAATAACGATTGCTTTTTTAGTTGGATTCAATCGAACAAAATCTAGTGAATTTTGAAGTGCATCGACCGCTCCAATACAGGCAAAAGTTAAGTCGACTGCATCACAGTTCATGAGTGCTCTTTTTCCGAGCTGTTGTTCTAATAGTTGGACTACATAAGAAGCAACAGGCTTAGAGCTATCAACACCACTTTCAGTACCTACATAAATCCTTGAAATTTCTTTGGGTTGAAGATTCTCCTGTTTAATTAATTTCAAAGCTGCATTGGCTGCCATGGTCACTGTATCTTGATAGGTATCAGTGAATGTCATTTTCTTTAAACCTAAACCTAAGGTGAGTTTTTCAGGTTCAATGTTTCTAGCTTTTGCTAGACTTTCAATAGGTACATATATTTTTGGAATATCGATAGATATTGCTTGGATACCAACTTTCATAGTTCTTTTTTTTTGTAAAATTATGTAAGTCAACAGACAGAAATAGCAAACGAATCCTAAAAAATCCTAAAGGAGTTTACGAATTATGGGAATCAAAAAAATCCTGAATTTTTATTCAAGATTTGTTAAAAAAAATGATGTTCACTGAGAATTTTTAATTTCCTTCTTCGAAGGATTTGTTCATGCTGCTGTGGTCAAATTTGTTTTTTTTGATAATATTTAGTTAAGTAAGAGTAAATTATATGACAAACTCAGCAATAATATTTTCAAGTGCACCTTTAAGGATAGGTTTTGATAAATAATCATTCATTCCAGCTTCGAGGCATTTTTCTTTTTCACCCATGACTGTTCCGGCTGTTAACGCAATGATAGGAATAGAAGCATATTTACTTAGATTTCGTATTGATCTAGTAGCGTCATAACCGTTAAGTATGGGCATTTGAATGTCCATGAAAATGATGTCGAATTCATATATTTCACATTGATTAACAGCATCTTGACCGTTAATTGCTGTGTATACATCGGCATTGGGCATAATTTTTTTAATCAATGTTTTTGCCAGAAGAGCGTTTATGTTATTGTCCTCAACGACTAGTATTTTACTTGATTTTGGGTTGATGTATATTTCGTCAGCATCAATGACATTAATCTTTACAAGGCCTGGTTTTTCTTTTGATGAAGATTGTACTTCAAGTTCAAAGTAGAACTCACTACCTTTATTCAACTCACTTTTTAATTTAAGTTTTGAGTTCATTAGACCTAATAATTTATTTGTAATGCTTAACCCTAATCCCGTTCCCCCATATTCTTTGGTAGTGTTGGTTTCACCTTGTGAAAAGGCATTAAAAATTTTGTCATGATGTTCAGGTTTAATTCCAATTCCTGTATCAATTATCGAAAATTTCAGTAGAGTTTGATGGGTATCAATTTTGTTGATGACCTCTATTTTTACATTTATACCACCTTGCATCGTAAACTTAACGGCATTTCCCATTAAGTTGATTAGAATTTGTTTGAGTCGTAAAGGGTCTGTCCAAATAGTCGCTGGGACATCATCATTTATCTTTATTTCAAGCTTCAAGTTTTTTTGTTCTGCATCATAGCGAATTGTATCGAAAGCTTCTTTACATAAGCTTTTCAAATTGGTTTCTTCAATATTCAAATTAAGATTGCCTGATTCAATTTTAGAGAAGTCTAAAACATCATTAATGAGTTCCATTAGGGATTTAGCAGACTGATACACAGTTCTCATTTGTTGAGATTGATTTGTGTTTAGTTCAGATTTCATTAATAAATCAGTAAATCCAATAATTCCATTAAGAGGAGTTCTTATTTCGTGACTCATGTTAGCTAAAAACTCAGATTTAGCTCTGTTTGCAGCTATGGCAAGTTCTTTTTCTTTGAAGGCTTCTTCTTTGAGTTTTTTATCAGTTATATCAATAAAAATTCCTTCTATGAAGTCAATTTTATTGTCTTTTTTGACTACATCACCAAATTCTTCCACCCATGCAATCGTTCCATCTTTTTTAATAATTCTGTAAGTAAAATGAATTTTTTCACCTTTTGAAAAAGATACATTTTGTTCTTTAATGATTCTTTTTTTATCATCTGGATGAACAAGGCTAACATATGAAATTTCATTAGAAAGGAAAGCAGATTTAGGGTATCCAGTAAGTTTTTCAATTTCATCATTTAAGTACATCTTTGTCCATTTATCATCATTTTTTGAAAGATAAACGGTGCCAGGAATATTTTCTGCTAGTAATCTGAATTTCTCTTGACTTTCAATCAGTAACTTTTCTTCAATTTCTTTTTCAAGAGTTGCAGAAATATAATTCATCAAAGTTTGCATTAAATTGACTTCGTCATCGGTCCAAATTCGTTCTGATTTACATTCATCAAAACCCATAAAACTATGAATTTTTCCTTTGACAAAAATTGGAAAAATGATTACTGATTTAATATTTTGTGATTTCATTAATTCCTTATAATCACTTTCATAAATGTCCTTTACAAGTTTTTTGTACGTTTTTTTTGCTTTAAGAGGCACTATAATATCTAAAACTATTTCGTAGGGAATGTCTTGAAGATCGGGATTGTCAATTTGAGGTTCTATGCTTGGGGCAGACCATTCGGAATGTTGAGAGGCAGTTCTTTTTTCATCATTGGCAAGAAAATAGTAAACTCGATCAACGTTTGTCACTTGTCCAATTTCAGACAATATCTCAGACATAATTTCTGATACATTTGGACTACTAATTATTTTTTCTGATATGCGAGTTAGAGTCGTTAAAATAGAACTCTTGTACTTAATATTTTCTTCAATTTCCTTTCTTTTATAATATTCAATACTTAGAACTATTAATTCAGAAATAGAGCGTGTGAAGTTAATATCATCATAATCCCAGTATTTTGGTTTTTGAGTTACTTCAAAGCAAAGAATACCGTGTAGTTCACCATTTACCATGATGGGATAGTCTAACAAAGATTTAATGTCATTTTCATGAAAATAATTATTGGTAAATTCCTGTGTCTCCATTTGATTGTAAACATCTGAAGCCACAATGATATTTTCCTTTTCAAGGTATTCAAAATAAATTGGGTATTCTTTTTTGGTAAAAACAGTACCAGATTCAAAGATTTTTGTTTTAGCCTTGTATAAGA
Source organism: Flavobacterium sp. (assembly GCA_046293575.1). Taxonomy (GTDB): domain Bacteria; phylum Bacteroidota; class Bacteroidia; order Flavobacteriales; family Flavobacteriaceae; genus Flavobacterium. The sequence goes on from JBKBOP010000111.1 coordinate 3,439, forward strand.
TTACATTTTCAATTCTTTCTGAATGAAATTCCCAGTATGCAATTCTATCAATTTGAGATTTTTCACTAATATTTGAAAATATGTATTTTAAAGTGTCAGATAGGTTTTCAAAATCAAGGTAGGGTGATGTGGAAAGTTTTGTCAATACATTGGTATATCGTTTAAATTTTTCTTGTCTTATTTCATTTTCCTCACGGAATTTTACCATGAGTGTGATATCTCTAGAAATTCCTAAATAGCTTTTCACTTTTCCGTTATCATCTCTTTTGATGGAAACTTTTTGAGAAATCCAAACCTCTTCACCAGATTTTTTTAAAATGGGAAATTCAAGTTCATGACTTTCATCCATAAACCTAAAATCTTCAAGATAAAATCTTGTTATTTTTCCTCTAAAGTCCTCTCTGATGAGTTCACTAAAATTTAATTTTGCTAATTCTTCTAGGGGATATTCAAGAAGATTGCATGCAAAATTATTGATGAAAATAAACATACCCTCATTATCTGTTTCAAAAATGATATCGGTGGCTGTTTCAATTAAATCTCTGTATTTATTTTCAATTTGAATTTGTTGGGTTACATCTTGACCAATCCCCACAAAAAGATCAATATCAAATTTACGATCCGTCCATTGTATATATTTATAACTCCCGTCTTTACATTTTAACTTTCGATTATAGATTCTATCACTTTCATATTCTTTGTGATAATCTTCCCCAATGAATTCGGTATCTTCGGTTAATCGCCAAAATCCCATATTCATTACTTCTGAAGGCTCATAACCAAGAATTTCTTTTATGTTTTCAGAACAATACACAACATTGCCAGATTTTTCTGTGGCAATCACTAAAGATTTTCCTTTGTTAACAATTTCATCGGCAAATAAATATTTGTCTCGAGCGTTGAGAATCGCAATATGTCTTATGTAGTTTATAATAACAATAACGGTGGAAGTACTGAATAATATTAGTCCAGCATTTCTTCCAATGTATCCATAAAACGTCAAAAGAATTAACGTAACTCCAAGCGAAGCTATGAAACTCCAGTAGATTTTTTGATTATTGAAGACATTATATGCAAAGAAAACCGAAATAAGTATGCCAGCAAAAGTGATATACTCAGAGGGGTACATCACAAAATTTCGAAGCATTAATAGTACATATAATAGAAAAGAAATTATAAAAATATTCTTTAAATGAAAGTAGAAAAATTTAAATTTTCCACTTAAAAAATAAAGTAGTAACAAAAACAACCCAATGGATGTATTTTGAATTAGTTTTGAGTCTTCACGAACTTTGTAGAATTCCAAAATACTTTCTACTATGGGAAGAAAAAAACCTAAAAACAGCATAAAAAAACGAATTTGATCTCTTGAGAAATCTACTTCAGTATAGTTTTTTACAAAGTTTTTATTGAATTTAGAAATTTTAAAAAACAAAAAATAACTCAAACTAAAACCCACAATAATAATAGAAATGAAAAACCACCATTCATTGTAGAAAGGAGTTTGCTCATTGAAAAAAAAATAAAAAGAAGGTTTAGAAATTTTTAGTTGCAATAAATCAATAAATATTAATAACTTAACCAACTGGGGGGTTAGCATAATTCGGAATTTGGGTTAATCATGCTAAAATAATAATATTGGTTTAACCTAAAAATTTTAATCTATCAAATTATCATTAGATTATTGACAATAAAGAAATAATGCTATTTTTAAGAAAACCATTGAAGAAATTTCTTCCATTTCATTCTTTTGTTGTAAGGTGCATATCGTAAAGGAATATCTAGCGAGGTTCCCCTTTTGACGATAGCTTTTTTATGTGAAAAAGTTTCAAAACCATGTTTTCCGTGATAAGCACCCATACCACTATTGCCAATACCTCCAAAGGGGAGTCGATGATTTACTAAGTGCATAATACAATCATTAACACACCCTCCACCAAAAGAAAACTTCCTTATAATGGTTTCTGAAAACTCTTTGTTTTCACTAAAAACATATAGTGCTAATGGTTTTTCATTTTGAGAAATCACTTTTTCAATATCTTCAAAAGTAGAATAAGAGATAATAGGTAAAATAGGGCCAAAAATTTCTTCTTGCATGATTGGATCATTCATTTCAGGTTCATCAATAAGGGTAGGAGCTATATATCTTGTCCAATCATCATTTATGCCACCTTCAATAATTTTTTTCTTATCAATTAAATCAAGAAGTCTATTCCAATGATCTTTGTTTATGATTCTAGCAAAATCTGGAGATTCTTGCGGGTTTTCGCCATAGAATTGTAGTATTTCATTTTTGAGTTTCTGTACTAAATCAAATTTTTGGGTGGCATGAACGAGAATATAATCTGGAGCCACGCAGGTTTGTCCGGCATTTAAAAATTTTCCCCAGACAATTCTTTTTGCTGCAATATCAATATTGGCAGTTTCGTCAACAATACATGGACTTTTACCTCCTAATTCTAAGGTGCATGGAGTAAGATTTTTAGCGGCTTCAAGAGCAATGATTTTTCCAACACGTGTGCTACCGGTAAAAAAAATATAGTCCCATTTCTTTTTAAGTTCTTTTTGGGTGAGTTCAACACCTCCTAGAATAACTATTGCTTCCTTAACATCAAAAACTTCAGAAATAATTTGACTTAACAATTCAGAGGTGTGATATGATATTTCGGAGGGCTTCAAAACCACCGTATTTCCTGCGGCAATGGCAGCAACCAAAGGACAAATTGCTAACTGAAAAGGATAGTTCCAAGGGGAAATAATCAAAACCTTACCGTAGGGTTCGTTGTAGATGAATTCTGACGAAGGGAAATTGAACAGAGATGGGGTAACTTTTTTAGGTTTAGCCCAAGTATTGAGTTGTTTGATGGTGTGTTTCAAATCTGAAATCACATAGTTAAACTCAGTTATAAAAGTTTCAAAGGGAGGTTTTGAAAAGTCTTTGAAAAGTGCTCCTTCAATTTCTTTTTCACGATTTTGAATAACTTTCAAAAGCTTTTTTAGTAATTCTTTTCTTTTGGCAACTGAGTGAATGGTGTTCATTTTTAATTTTTAATGTGGTTTAAAAATAACAACAATATTTAACTTTTACCTATTCCAAGTCTGTATCCAAAGAAAATATCTGCTTGCTTGCTATCATTGATTAATGCAGTGAAAATAGAGCCAGAACCCAAATAAAATCCCCAAGCTCGCATTCCAAGACCTGCGTTGAAACCTGAGATTTCATTTTGTGAAAGCGGAGAAAAGACTTCAAAATTCTTTAATGAAAATCGAGGCGTCAGAGAAATTAAATTTTGTGCTGTTACTTGATCGTCATTAGAGTCATTGGTGAGTTTTTGCTGCACAAACATGGAAACATATAAGGTTGAAATGAGTTTTAAGTCTGCATAAGCATTGATAACTCCTGGAAGTTTCACTTTAAAATCAC
>JBKBOP010000112.1:0-6812 GCA_046293575.1 Flavobacterium sp.
GAAAAAATTAAAATTAGGTTATTAACAATTAAGTTTAGAAAACCAAACTAATTGTAAACCGAAATCATGAGAGGACATAGGACAAACCCGTAACCCGTAACTCGTAACTCGCAACCCGTAACTCGTAACTAAAAAAAATGCTAAAAACCGTAATATTCGACATGGATGGAGTCATCGTAGACACCGAACCGGTGCATCACTTTGCCTACCATCAACATTTTCAACAATTGGGTATTGAGGTGACCCCTGAGATGTATGCTTCATTCACCGGCAACTCCACTAGAAATATTTATGAGCGGTTAAAAGCCACCTTTGCGTTACCTCAAGAAGTCAATGCCTTGATTGAAACCAAGCGAAGCCTTTTCAATGAAGCCTTTGACCTTAAGGAAGATTTAACCTTGCTCCATGGAGTGGGCGACCTCATTGAAGAACTCAGAACTCACGATATACAACTGATTCTCGCTTCCTCTTCCGCCAAGGTGACCATTGAACGCGTATTTCGCAGGTTTGGCTTGCATTCCTATTTTACCCATATCGTTTCGGGAGAGGACTTTCCACAATCCAAACCCCATCCTGCTATTTTTAATCAGGCAGCGACTTTTTCCAATGCTCCCAAGCCCCATTGTTTGGTGATTGAAGACAGCACCAACGGTATCAAAGCAGCCAAAGCCGCTGAGCTATTTTGTATTGGGTATGACAGTCCGCATTCCAAACTACAGGATTATTCTGAAGCCGATGTGGTGGTGAAAGAATTCATGGAATTGTCTGTTGAGCGAATGCATTCTTTTTTGAAAAGTTGATATTTTGAATGGGAACATGCTCCTTTGTACCTTCAGTTTTTTTAGTTAAGTTTGAATTTCCAATCTACAACATGCTATGAAAAAACTTCTCTGCGTTCTTTTTTATTTTTCGTTGACACTTTTATTCGCCCAGCGACCCGTCATCGATGAGGCCTATATGCAAGAGCACTATACCAAAAGCGAACATTTCATTCCCGTTCGAGACGGTGTGAAACTCTATACATTGGTTTACACCCCAAAAGACCGCACAGTAAAGCATCCTTTTTTGATGAACCGCACTTGCTATAATGCCTCTAATTATGATAACTATAAAGTGCGAACACCTTCACCATTTTTAATCGACGACAAATATATACTCGTCTATCAAGACGTAAGAGGCCGCTACATGAGCGAAGGAATTTTCGACAACATGACCCCAAACATTCCGGGGAACCATCCAAAAAATAAAAAGGATATTGACGAGAGCTCCGATACCTATGATACCATTGAATGGCTTTTGAAAAACATCCCCAACAACAATGGGAAAGTGGGCATCTATGGTATTTCCTATCCGGGTTTTTATGCCACTGCAGCCTTACCCGATGCCCATCCTGCTCTAAAAGCATCATCGCCACAAGCACCCATCTCTGATTTTTTCTTTGATGATTTCCATCACATGGGAGCATTCCTGCAAAGTTATAGTGCTGCATTTGCAACCTTTGGCTATCAAAAAACGGAGAACACCCGCAAGAGCTGGTTCACAGTACAAGGCCAACGCTTTCGTCAACAACCTATCGCCGATGGCTATCGTTTTCACCTAAATATGGGTCCCCTACAGAGTTACACCGACCAATATTACCATGATAATTTCTTCTGGAAGCAAATCATTGACCACCCAAATTATGACAACTTCTGGCAAAAACGCAATATTCTTCCGCATTTAAGAAACGTCAAAACCGCGGTCATGACCGTTGGAGGTTGGTTTGATGCTGAAGATTTATACGGACCCTTAAACATCTATAAAACCATTGAAAAACACAATCCCAATACCCAAAATACCTTGGTCATGGGACCATGGGCTCACGGTGATTGGGCCCGCGAGCGAGGAAAGCAAACCCACAACCATCTCTATTTTGGCGACAGTATTTCCAACCATTACCAGCGGGACATCGAACGCCACTTTTTTGCTCATCACCTAAAAGGAACTTCCATCAAGGCTTTGCCGGAAGCCTATATGTATGACACCGGCAAAAAAGAGTGGAAGAGCTTTGACCAATGGCCACCACAAAGCTATAACAACATCAAACTCACGTTCGCTCCTGGAGGAAAACTTCACATCGACCGTCCAGGAAAGGCTTTAGACCGCTTTGTGTATGTAAGTGACCCCAATAGGCCAGTTCCTTATACGTCACAAACCGAAGGACTTACTTTTACTCCCAGACGATTTATGTCGGATGACCAACGCCATGCTTCCACACGACCCGATGTGCTGACTTTTGTATCGGAAGTGCTGGAGGAAGACACAACTTTAGCCGGAGAAATCATGGCCAGACTCTTGGTGAGTATCAGTACCACCGATGCTGATTTTATCGTAAAACTCATTGATGAATACCCGCAAGACCATACTAAATACGAACATAACCCTGACAATATTATCATGGGTGGCTATCAACAATTGGTGCGACATGAAACCTTTCGGGGGAGGTTCAGAAACAGTTTTGAAAAACCGGAACCCTTTGTGCCCAACACCCCCACAGAAGTAGAATTTCCGTTGCAGGATATACTGCATACTTTTAAGAAAGGACACCGCATTGTGATTCAAATCCACAGTACGTGGTTTCCCTATATAGACCGCAACCCGCAACAGTATGTGGAGAATATCTACAAAGCCAAAGCAGAAGATTTTATCCCTGCCACCATAGAAGTGTTGGGAAGTTCAGTTATTGAAATAGGAGGGGAGCAACCACTCACAGGACGTTTACAGTTTCTAAAATAACTTTCAAATGGGTACAAAATAAAAAGGGTACGTTGCCGTACCCTTTTTGCCCCAAATCTACCATAAACTTAACCTACTTATGCTATGGTGATACGAATGTATGTGGTTGCTTTCCCTGTAAAAAATAAATCTGTTGAACGGGTAAAATAGTCGATGAGTTGTTTTTTTATCTATTTTTACCATCCATCTCCTAACTATTTTAACGATGAATCTTAAGTTGAATATTCCAGTTTTATTTTGCCTCATTACCCTTATCATTTCCTGTCAAGAGAAATTACCTGACGGAGTTGCACTAAGTCCTTGGCCTGAACTGAGACTGTCTCCAGAACAATTAGACACCCCCTGTAATTGTCTAGAAAAAATGGAAGAGTATGTAGATGCTTTACTCATCGTTCAGGAAGATTTTATACGCATCAAAGCTTTACATCAAAAAGAATCCAACCCAGACATCAAAACCCTTATTGGGGAACAAATCATTGAACTGGAATCCAAAGCGGAACCCTATAAAGAACAACTTAACGTAATTGGTACACATTGTGAATACACCAATGAAGCCTTTGAAGCCTGCGGTTTCTTTGAAAGGGTCTTGGTGAAGTTGCTGAAAATGGGGTAAAGCAGGAGGTCTTGCTAGTTTCAAATGCATCCAAAAGTAATGGTGGTTCCCCTATCATTTTTTTTGAATCAATACTTTCTGTTCAAAAAGTTGTGTAAATTTTAAATTAAGGAGGTATTCATCGGACTTATTTTACGTAATTGTTAAATATAGCCCCCTAAAACGTTTTAGGTGAATAAATAAGATTTCATGTTCAAAAGGTTTTATTAATTTGCAGAAAATAATGTTTTCTAAATAAAAAAGTAATCTTTTGAAACTTTCCCACCTGTATTTCGTAATAGTCGCCTTGCTTTTTTCTCATACTATAAATGCACAGTGTTTTGAAATTGAAAGTATCCTTGTGGATGCTTGTGGTCCTGAAGAAGGATTGAATGAAATGGTCCGTTTTAAGGTCGGCCCCGCCCCCTTAAACACCTCCAATCTTGTAGTGAGTTGGCCCAATAATGCATGGGTAGGGTTAATTCAAAATGCGACCACGGCTTCAAAAACTACTGCTTTAAATGCTGAAATTACAACTGCGGGTGGATGTGCCCAATTAATAGAACCCACGGGAGGCGTATTGCCTGCCAACAGTACCGTCATTTTGGTTACGAGTTTCAATCTCAATACCGCACAGAATCCTTTTGGAGCTATTTCTGAGGATATTTACATCTTGTATCAAAACAATCCAACTACAGGTAGCGGTCACTTTGCTAATTTTGGTGTCGGTATTCGAACCTTGACCATGAGCTTTGGCTCTTGCTTTGATATAGTGTCTTATGATCGTGCCTTGTTAATTGATCAGAATGGAAATGTAGGCCCCGGCGATGGTGCCACCGTTTTGTTTGATCCAGCAGGCAATCCCACCTATGTGAATTTTGGTTGTTTTGCTCCAGTACCACCCTTTTTAGTCGACATTCAAGGGGATGCACTTAGCGGTTGTGCTGGTACTACAGTACAACTTTCAGCAACCGCAGAGGGCCAACAGAGTCTTTTGTGGAGTTCCACTAGTGGTGTTTTTTCAGACACAATGATACTAAATCCCACTTTTACAATTCCTGAAGATGCAATAGAACCCATTGAGTTGACTTTAACGGCTACAGATGCATGTGGGAATACTACCAACGATACCATTCAAATTAACTTGACTAATGCTTTAGTTCCTGATTTTGAAACGACTTTGAATGTATGTGCTGGAGGTTCCATTCCTATATTAGATACAACGTCACCCAACGGTATTTCAGGAACGTGGAATCCTGACACGATACATCCAACTATTCCTGGTGATTATATATTTACTCCTTTTCCCGGACAGTGTGCTGTTCCTATTACGATGACCATTGAAATCAATCCTTTGGAAACACCAATTTTTGATGCGGTTGCACCCATTTGCTCTGGAACAACACTAGCTGAGTTGCCTACCATTTCTACCAATGGCATTTCAGGAAGTTGGTCTCCTGATTTAAATAACACCGATACAACCACCTATACGTTTACACCTCTTGACGGCCAATGTGCCACCACAACCACCTTAACAATTGAGATAACGGAATCGATAACACCCGTTTTTGAATCTGTGGAACCGATTTGTTTAGGAATATTTGTTAATCCTTTGCCTACCATTTCTACCAACGGCATTTCAGGAAGTTGGTCACCTGATTTAAATAGCACAGAGACAACCACCTATACGTTTACACCTGTTGACGGTCAGTGTGCCACCATTGTCACCTTAACGATTGTGATAACGGAATCGATAATACCCGTTTTTGAATCTGTTGAACCGATTTGTTTAGGAATATCTGTTAATCCTTTGCCTACCATCTCCACCAACGGCATTTCAGGAAGTTGGTCACCTGACTTAAATAGCACAGAGACAACCACCTATACGTTTACACCCATTAGCGGCCAGTGTGCTGTTCCGGTCACGATGACCATTGAAGTCAATCCCCTGGAAACCCCAACCTTTGATCCCGTGGCACCCGTTTGTTCTGGAACCATGCTAGCAGAGTTGCCAACCATTTCCAACAACGGCATCGCAGGAAGTTGGTCACCAAATCTTGATAACACGACTACCACCACCTATACTTTTACTCCATCAGAAGGTGTGTGTGCCACAACAGCGACGTTAACTATTGAAATATCAGAACCAATAACACCCGTTTTTGATGCTGTAGAACCGATTTGTTTAGGAACCATTCTTGAGCCTTTACCTACCGTTTCTAATAATAGTATCGAGGGAAGTTGGTCGCCTGCGTTAAGCAGTACCGCAACTACTACCTATACTTTTACACCCACAGAGGGGCAATGTGCATCAGGAACAGAACTCACGATTTTTGTGAATGACCTGCCACAGTTTTCAATTGCCGAAGGTTGTGTTGGTTTTAGTTATACGCTCAGTGCAGTGGTTTCTTCCAACGGAGACAATATAACCTATGCTTGGTTGAATTCTTCAGGTGTTCAAATTGGCTCAGAAGATTTTGTGGTGGCTACCTCGTCTGGAATCTATCGTCTGGTAGTGACACAGAACGGTTGTAGTGATGAGCTTGATGTGTTTGTTAGTTCCACCTTGTGTGAGATTCAAAGAGGTATTTCTCCCAATAATGATCAACAGAATGACTCCTTTGACCTTTCTAATTTTAATGTAAGTGAATTACAGATTTTCAATAGATACGGTATCAATGTATACAGCAAAGCGAATTATAGTAATGAATGGTTTGGTCAATGCAACAAAGGTAAAGAACTACCTGATGGTACGTATTTTTATGTTATCCATTTACAAGATGAAGAATCAAAAACGGGCTGGATTTACATCAATAAGGAATATTAAAAATATTTTTAGGCCTTAGCATTTTCTTGAATTACATCACTTCAGTACTATCAAATATATGTTTAACAAGTGCAAAACGACACTTTTTTAATAGGTAATGTTATTAAATGTTTCATTAAGAGTTAAATTTTTGGTTACTCTGTACTGATGATTTATATCTTTAATGATGTAATTATTTAAAATTCAAGTACTTGTCCTAAACATTTGCTTTGTAAGTATTTATAACTCAATTAACTAAAACGTTTTAGGTTAATAAATAGGTCACAATGTTTGACTTAGTTTTTATTACTTTGCAGATAAAATTCTACCAAAAACCCCAAAAAAAGACCTTTTGAAACGTTCGTTCTTAGTTCTCTTATTTTTCTTTTTGACATTCTCTCAATACACAAGAGCTCAATGTTTTGAAATTGAAAGTATTCTAGTTGATGCCTGTGGTCCTCAAGAAGGGTTTAGTGAGATGGTACGCTTTCGTGTAGGGCCAAATCCTCTCAATACTGCCACCCTGAATGTGAATTGGCCCAATAACGCCTGGCAAGGATTAATTCAAAATGCATTTACAGCTTCTCAAACGGCTTTATTAAATGCAGAAATTACAAATGCAGGGGGTTGTGCTCAGTT
>JBKBOP010000113.1:0-6777 GCA_046293575.1 Flavobacterium sp.
AAACGAGGTTGTTTTTTGTGGTTTATTTTAAAAATTATCTTTCAGAGGAGGTTGTGCAACGGTTACCGCTGTTAGCAGCTGGGCTTCCTGTTCTTCGTCTGTTTTGTTGTTAGTTGTCCGCACGTTTGTAATGAAGTTGAGTTAGTCCGGTGTCAAATGTTTTTACATTTACAAGTTTTAGTTTTTGTTCAGGTCTGCCGTCTTTAAAAAGTCTTGTCCCGTTACCAACCAATATTGGAATTACCGAAATTATTATCTCGTCCAACAAGTCATTTTTTAAAAGTTCGTTTACTATCTCTGCTCCACCGTCACAGAAAATGTTTTTTCCGTTCTCGCTTTTTAATTTTATCACTAAGTCGGTCAAGTCGCCTGTGTAAAAAACCGTTTTGCCGATTGTTGGTTTTGCAGTCCTGGTGATGATGTAAGCGTTTTTGTCAGCGTGCGGAAATTCACCAACTTGTTTCATTACCCAATCATAAGTTTTTCGTCCGAGTATTACGGTGTCAACGGTTGAAACAAAGTCTGAGTAACCGTAATCTTCTCCTTCTTTCTCTACTATTGAAAGAAAACTCAAGTCGTCATTTGGTTTGGCGATGTAGCCGTCTAAACTCATTGCGATGTAAAGAATTACTTGTCTGTTATTACTCATCTATTTTTCAAAAAAAAAATTAATCGTTAGTTGTAATGCTGTCGGATAATTGTCAGTCCGTTAACAAAGTCCTTTTAGACGCTGAATTACTGTCCCCCCGACACCAAGCCAAAATAAAAAGAACAACTCTAAAATACTACGCCAAAGTCTGCCGAAAAGTTGAACACGGGGACAGTCATTCAACGTCTTTTTGTTACTCCGTCAATGTGCTCGCAGTCGTCCGATAGCCTTGCTGCTAACGTTTTCGGCATATAAGAAGGTGGGCATTTACCCCTACGTTCCTGTCCACCGCTACCAAAGGTAATAGAAAGTAATGAACTGTCAAGGAGCACTGAACCGCCACTTTTGCCAAACCCGTGTTGTGTGTAGTTTTATTTTTTCATTTTTAACTCTCGTCCAGTTGCCAGCGTTTTAGATTTGTAAAAACAGCTTTGTATTTATTGTCCAAATAGATAATAGGGTCATTCGTTCCTACGCTTGTTAATTCATCCACCCACTCACGTGAAGCAGGTTCGTATTTACCTTCTTTAATTGGTAATTCTGATAGAATTTCGTCAAGTGTTTTTCCTTTTCTTAAACCGTCTCTTGTTCTCTGGATAATCTCTACTTGTGATAGTTCACATTCCCAAATAGTGAGAGTTGGATGAATTATCATATTTCTACCTATGTGAAATATTGCGTGGCAAGCAACACAACAAGTGATCAGATTTTCCGCTTCATTAGTCTCTGTACTGTCTATGTGGTGAAGATTCATCCATTTTGTTGCCTGATGATTACAAAATTGACAAGTATTATTATCTCTCGTAAGAACTACTTGCCTTTGCGATTTAGGAATTGGATTCTCTTCCGTATTCCAATATTTCGGATTTTTTATTCCTGGGTGCAGTTTTGGTATGTCCATAATTTAGTTTTATTAATTCTGACTAATGTTTTTTTAAATTCAATTGTTTATTAAAGTCTGTTTTCTTCATTTTTTTGGTCTGTTTTTATACTTTCAACTGTCGTCCCGTCAGCCGAAATTACACACAACGTTATCCAGCTAGGCGAAGGCGACACCACAATATGTACGTTTGTCGCTTTTGCCTAGCTGGTGTTGTGTGTAGCTATTTTATTTCAAGCGTTTTCATAATTTCATTAAACTTTTTTGTTACTTGTGGTATTTCCCTTTCTCTATATCCTTTATCATAAACTTTTAGTCTTTTTAGTTCAGCCTCATACTCTTCAATTACTTGCTTTTTTTCTAAATAGTGTAAATTTTCTGTTGGTTCTTCATCTACGAAATGTAGTTTGTAAACACCACAATTTTCAACTGCTTTGTATATTATAGCAAATAGTTGATTGTCTTTGTAGAAAAGTGACCTCACACTTGGACGATGTAGACTATACCAATAATGATTGTCTGAGAAATTCTTTACTTCGTAGATAGTTGTTGTTCCTGAACTATACTTGTATGCTATTATTACATTGTCATTAAAATAGTAACTTGTTCCTGTCGTTAATACATACAAATTTTGCCAATGATGTTTGAAATCATATTTTTCTTCTCCATAAAAGCCATTGTCGTTTGGCACATAATCCAAATCCTCTGTTTTTTCAATATAGCATTTATAGGTTTCATTTGTAAATAAGTTCCAATCTCCATACAAGTTAGGAACAGGAAGTTTACCATAATACGCTCCTTTTTTTGAAATTTTTTTGAAGTCATACACACTTTGCGGTATTTTATACACTCCTTTTTGGAACGGAATACTATCTAATACAATATTTTGATGTCGGAAACTTGGCGGATAAATACGCATTGTGTCTTTTTTTAAAACAATATCTAAATAAAAGTCATTGTCAACATCCCCCCCAACTGGAGTTGGAACAGGAATTATGTAATAAAATTTATCTCCTTTATCAGGATTGTCTCTTTTACTATCAGCCAAAGTGATATTTGTTGGTATAATTTGCCAATTCTCATTAGGCAAGTCAATCTGTTTTCCTTCCCTATAGATTTTGATAGCCAACATTCCACCAGAAGGACCAGGCTGTCCAAAAGCAATATTAGATATTATTATAAAAACAAGAATTGTCAGATTTTTCATTTTAGCACGTTTTCTTCATAGTTACACACAACGGTTCTCAGCTATACGCAGGCAGGGATTTTAACCACTGAACTTCCTACGAAGAACTGAACTTCAAATTTAGCACTTTCCTGTCCTACGAAGCACGAAACCCCTGCTTGCGTATAGCTGATGTTATCGCTTCGGTGTTCTTTTTCGTCCGCTTGTTTGTCGGTCGTTTTGCTCGTGCGTTGGGGCAGACACACTCTTTGCCAAGCTTGGGTTTGAGCGTTGGCTTGAGCGGCTTGGCAATGTGTGTGGCTGCTGAGGGCTGGCATTAGGATTTTAGTATTTCTGCTAATTCTTCAAATGAAGAAATTCCGTTAATATCTGCTGTATCTATCCAATCAATTCCTCCTGCTGGAATATAGTTGATGATTCCTGTTTTAAAGTTGTATTGTTCATTGATTTTCTTCATATCAATATACCAATCCATAGGAAGTTTTTTCAATCGAACAATTTCTTGAAAATCGTTTGATAGTTTGTTGGGTGACATTCCTTTTTGAATAAGAAGTAACAAGCCTAAATCTATTGTTTTTGCTACCTGTAAATATCCAACCAATTGGGAATAATCTTTTAAACTCAACTGATTTAAGTACTTGGCTTCAATGAGTATTAATCGAACTTTTTTATCAGGATTTATAATGGAAAATACTATATCTACTTTCAGTTTAGGAATGTAGGTTCCTACTTCCTTTATGGTAATACCCGATTGTTTTTCTAAATCGGACACAATGAAATCTAATGTTTTGTTGCAAGAATAGAAAACACTGTAATCTCCACCAAGATAGGAGCTTAGATATTGACTGAATTTCTTAGAAAATTCTTCATAATAGCTTATTTCGTTCTGTATCACTACTTCAATTTTATTGTTAGATTATCTACTTCAATTCTCGTTTTTATAAGTTGTTGATTCAACCTATTATTTACCGATGAACAAATGAATGCTCTTTCATTTAATGGATTGATAACCAATAAAGGACTGTCAAAAGTATCGCCGATGGTTTTCAAAACTAATATTTCTGATGTGTGTTTTTGGATAATTTCATCCATTGAACCTAAATGTCTTTTCCCGTTTAAAGTTTCGGCAAAAAGGTATGCAATGCCTTGGTCAATCCCTTTGAAACTTTCAAAATCTTCGTGTTCTATGAGTCTTGATACTTTGGCTTTGTGTGTCGATAACTCCATATCTGGAAAATATTCTAATTGAATTGCTTTCAACTTTTTCAAAAGCTCTTTTTTCATTCCTTTTGATAATCTTGGGAAAAAGTTGATGTACTTGTTTTTGTCTTTTACTAATTTTTTGATTTCTTCAACAGGTGCGTGAGGACAATCCAAAACAGCACAAAAATGATGGTAGTGGAAAAACAATTTGTTCCTTACTTCAATTGGTAATTCATTGGAATTTTGGTCTGTATGAACAGAGACGGGGCTGGGTGTTCTTAATGTCCGTAAGATACAAGGAATCTGTTCTTCTTTCTTTTGAGATTTTTCAATTTTTGTTACGTCAATTGATTTGGCTTGTAACGCAAATGAATATTGAGTAAGGAATGAACGAACCAAGAACCGAATTTTAAAACCTTTTTTCCAACCTTTATAATCGGGATCAGATGCTGAATGCTGGTTTGGGTGGTTGTACAAAATTTGGTCTGTTGTTGAACCTAAATCTGTAAGCCAAGCACAAAGCTGAACAACAAAATTAAAATTCCGGGTGCTTCCCGGAATTTCAACTGAAACAACTGGAGCATCATCCGTAAATCTCCTATGAGATAAGGTTAAACTTGCTCTTGTATCAAAAATTCCCGACAAGAAACTAGCGGTATTTATCCCTGTCAATTTTGATTTGGCGGTCGTTAAATCAACAGAGGAAAGTAAAAACCCGCCAATAGGTAAGCCTAAATACTGTAAATCCTTTTTCAGGCTTAATATATCCGAATTATCAATCGGCATAATTAGCCATTTACCATTACCTATTTCGTAAGTAACATTGAAATTGTAAGAGGAATTAAAATATTGACAAATTTTCGTCAGAATATCTGTTGCAATGATATTCATACGTTTGGGTTCCATTCCCCATTTTTTAAATGGGAGGTCAATTACAAAAGTGTTTTCATCAATTTTCCCACTTCCCACTAATAAACCAAGCAAGTACGCCTTAATGTGATTAATCTTCTCCATTTTCAAGATGCTTTTCTAAAGCCTTAGCAAGAACCCAAGCAAAAATAGGTGGAACGGCATTGCCAATAACTTTGTATGCATTTGCAATAGTTTTATAAGGAAATTGAAAATCATCAGGGAAAGATTGAATTCTTGCTATTTCCCTTATTGTAAATCTTCTGTTTTCAAAAGGATGAGTGATACCGCAGTTTTCAGGCTGAGCGGATGCTGTTATTGTGCCATTGATTTCGCCTAAAGCGAATCTTCTATAAAAATTTGGTGCTCGATATTTTTTTGGATTATCCCATATTTTACGGAACCGTTCAGACATATCTTCAGGGTTCATATTCTTCCAAGATTTTCCTTTGGAAATCGAATCGCTTATTTTTTTGAGTGGAATTTTCTTATTAAATTTTTCTAATGATTCTTTTCCGTCTTCAGTAGGCCCAATTTTATCAACCATATATTGACCTCCTGGAGAATATTTCCAATAATCATTAACCTGTGGAGCATTCTTGGGTATGTCACAAAGTGCAGAGCCGAGATATAAATCGTATGGATTATCTATTTCGTTTGGTAAATTGTATTCAGCTACAATTTGTTCTAAAAAGTTGAAATCAAAATAGTCAAGGTCATTTCTTAGTCCTATAATTATTAATCTTTGCCTGTTAGACGGCACACCGTAGTTACTTGTCTTCAATAATTTGTAACAAGTTTTAAATCCTAATTTTTCTGTTCTCTTTACGATTTCATCAGGTATGCTAGTACCATCATCCATTTTGGAAGACATAATCCCTTTTACATTCTCAAAAACAAATCCAATAGGTTTATTCTCTCTTTTTAGCCCAACTTTAAGCAAGCGTTCACATTCTTCAAATAGGTTGCCCCGTTCATCATTTATTCCTTTTCTCAAACCTGCATTTGAAAATGGTTGACAAGGAAACCCTGCAAGAAGAAAATCAAAATCAGGAATTTTATCAAAATCAACATCCTTAATGTCTTCTTTATGTAACTCGTGGTTGTTGAAAAATGACTTATTAGCATTGTAAACATATTCTGCCGCAGGGTCAATGTCGTTAGAGTACTCTATTCTGAATTTCGTTTTTTCAAAATGTCTATCTCTAAAATTGAAATTACCTGTAAAGCCCAAGTCTAGACCTCCACATCCACTAAATAAAGAAACTATTTTTAGTGGCTTGCTTAAGTTTTCTGTGATTTTTTGTTTATTGGATTTAAAGTCAATAAACATTTGAGGTTCTTCCACAGTCGAAATCGTTTCTAAATCTGTTTGGTTATACATAATGTTTAAAACTTTAAAAGTGTTTGTTTTGTATTTTTTAACCTGATGTACTTTACTTTTTGCTCCGCTAGAGTAAGAACATTGTCATTGCATTGATATTGGTAAAGTTTCTTTGCAATTTTTTCGCTTATCAACTCCGATTTTAGCATTTCGTAATCAACGTTGAAGGCATCTGCAAGATTTGATAAAAGTTCTTCGTCAAACTCTTTTTTGCCCGTCTCAATTTTACTCAAGGCTCCTGAATCAATCCCAAGTTTAGCCCCAAGTTGAGTGAGCGTCCAACCATTTTGGGTTCTAAGTTTTCTGATATACTCTCCAAAGTTTGTTTCCATTGTCTTGAAAATTAAATCTTGACGATTTTGACAAAAATACAAAATGTTTTTCAATTGCGATGGATAAAAATGGCTCTTTTGGTTTTTTGAGCGTTGGCTCGTGGGTCGGCAAAAACCAAATGTGCCATTTGTGCGGTGGGTTTTCTACACTGAGCGATAACGTTTTGCAGATTTGCGTTCGGGCGGGTTTTTAAGCACCACACTTGATACGAAGAACTGCACTTCAATTATACA
>JBKBOP010000114.1:0-3393 GCA_046293575.1 Flavobacterium sp.
AAAAACCTTGCCATCACCCATAATGGAGGTAAAGAATGGAAAGAAGTTAAAGCTTCTGATCAAAAAACCTATTCTGGTTTTATTTCATGTGTGAAATTTGTTCCGGATGGAGGCGGAGACCATCTGGTTACAATGGGCTCTAACGGGATTTATTATTCTGCTAATAAAGCCATGAGTTGGGAAAAATTTTCAGATGAAAATCAACTTTACGTATTTGAGTTTTTGAACCAAAATAGAGCAGTGGCTGCAGGTAAAAACAAAATTGTAGTTATAGATTTTATTGTTGATTAATTGTTTTTGTTGCGGCCTTTTCCCCTGTACTGACGTAAAAGGTTTCTATTAAAATCTTCTTCTGCTTTTTTGAGCTTTAAAATCTTTACCGGACTAATAACACCTTTTAAATCGGAGATTAATTTTTTTCTAAGTTGATGTAGTTCTTCTTCAGCTTTTTGGATGTCAGATAATAAACTTTCGGCTTCCTTATCAGAAAGTTGTTCAATATTTTGATCCATTCGGTTGATATACTGACGCATTTTTGTACCTCTTAGCTCATAGAATTTTTCATCGTAGGCATTATAAATCGGCCAAAACTTTACAGATTCATCAGAACTTAAGTTAAGTTCTGTGGTAATAAACGCCACTTTCATTGATTTTATTTGTTCTTTACTTGGGCGATCTTGAGCGGTCATACTTGTCAAAGACAACATCAAAACGAGTTGGATAAATAGTTGTATATTTTTCATAGGATTACATTTAAGGTTGTTCATCAATTTCAATTAACCATTCTATATCGTTGTTTTTGATAAGATACAGTTCAATATCTGTTGGGTGTGCGTCATTTTTAGTTGAATAGTCATCCTCCATAAGTGAAACCAAATCATAAGTGTTTAAATGTTGACCATAATTAAGGTAATATTCAATTTGATCATGATTTAAATTCACGATTTCATTCCTGTTGGTCACCCATAAAATTCCTAAAAATAACAACAGCACAGCGGCAGAAGAAAGGATAAAATATTTGAATTTTGAATATAATGGGATGACCTTAACCTCTTGATTGGTGTTAACGTTAGTCAGAATTCTATCAGAAAGGGTATCAAAGTAGCCCTCTGGAACTCCAAAGGGATTCTTTTCTGGTTTTTCGGGTAAGTATTTAAAATCACTCATGTCTTGATTTGTTATCTTTAGGACTCTAGTTTTTATATTTGGTTTAATTTTTAAGTAAATATTCTTCAATTTTCTTGACGGCATGGTGGTAGGATGCCTTTAGGCCTCCCACAGAGGTACCCAAAATTTCTGAAATAGCTTCATAGGTCAAATCATCAAAATATTTCATTTTAAAAACGAGTTGTTGTTTTTCAGGTAAAAGATGTACCGCTTTTTGAAGTTTCAACTCGATTTCATCACCTTCAAAATAGACATCAGATTCCAAACTTTCAGTAATCTGAAATATAAGCTCTTCAGAGGTGATATGCATTTTTTTTGCCTTTTGAGATAAAAAAGTAAAAGATTCATTGGTTGCAATGCGATACATCCAAGTGTATAATTTGCTTTCTTCTTTAAACCCTGCCAGCCCTCTAAAAATTTTTATAAATGTATTTTGCAAAACATCATTTGCATCGTCGTGATTCAACACTAAACTTCTGATATGATAGTACAACGGTTTTTGATATTGAGATACTAATTCACTAAACCCTGAATTTTGAGTTTCGGGGTTTAAAATCATTTTTAACAATGTAGCATCATCGAGCAAAACGAAATTTAAATTTTGACTTGAAATTCATTAGAAAGTTTAATCAATCCATTACAATTCTGATACAGGAGTTTGTTTTAAGGGTATATAAATATCTGTTATCCATTCAGAGGGTATGCCAACATTTGGATAAAATGCATTAAAATGTAGGATGATATTGGAAGTTTCATCAATTTCAAATTCATTTTTAGCAGCTTCATCTACTCCTGTTTTTATTGCTTTTTCAATATGAATATAATCGCCTTTCATTCTGATTTTCATAAAATGTACATTCATTTTTGTGCTGCTGATGATTTCGCTCTCTGGGGTGGTAAAAATTTCTTCTTTCAACCAAGCAGAAATGGTACATTTTGCAGAGTTAATGTTGGCACTAGAAAAAGACACTCTAATCCCTACTGGACTTATTAATTCTAGAGAATTATCTGAAATGAATTGATTGAATCTGCCAATATTTTTATTGGGATCTTCTAGGAAATTTATCAAACGGATGTTGGTTGCTTTATCTAAAAAATACAACTCTTTAAACGTCTCCTTTCCGATGATTTCGACTTCATAATGAGTATAAACATTAAGAAGTGATTCTTTCAGTTTTTGAAGATTGTTTATTTGTATGTCATTGATTTTGATAGCTAACGAAGAATTTCCAATAAAGGCTTTGCATTTGTCAAAAAATCCAAGATTTCCTGAGCATTTCCATTGAACTACTGTTTTATTGTCATTGGTTGTTAGTTTCCATTTACTTTTTGCTTCATGATCAAACCATGTTATCCGCTGATGTAAACTGTCAGATTCATAGTAATGAATATTTTCGATTGACTTGATAAGTGAATTGCTTTTGCCTCTATTGTTTGAATCATTTTCAACTTCAAAAGAATAGGTATTAAAATGCTCATCATGATTAAAGGACTTCCAATTTCTCAAATCAATCAGAAAATGATATACTTTGTTTTGAGCTAAAGGAATTTCTATTTGGTTTTCAATTTCATACTTGCCCTCTTTGCTCCAAATAAACAGGGTTAAGCTTACTACAGTTAAAAGAATCAGTAAAAAAAAATATTTAAGAATTTTCATTGAAGTTACATTTGAATGTAAAATTATAAAAATACTTACGGAAAGTGGTGACTTATGGACATAAAAAATCCCGGTGTTTGACCGGGACTTTATAAATTTGGTTTTTATTAACCTCTTCTTTCTTTGATTTTGGCTTTTTTACCAGTAAGATCTCTGAAATAGAAAATTCTAGCTCTTCTCACTTTACCTCTTTGGTTAAGTTCTATCTTTTGTAAAGCAGGCATGTTAACTGGGAAGATTCTCTCTACTCCAACAGCTCCTGACATTTTTCTGATAGTAAAAGTTTCAGTAGTTCCTGAACCTCTTCTTTGAATGACAACACCTTTAAAAAACTGAGTTCTTGTTTTTTCACCTTCTTTAATTTCGTAATATACGGTGATGGTGTCTCCAGCTCCAAAAGCTGGGAAATCTTTTTTAGCGACTAATTCGTCTTGAACGAATTGCATTAAATTAGACATAACTTGATTGATTTAATTTAAATTCAAAGCAACATTCACGGGTATCGTCAGAGGTTGGTCCAAATGTGGGGGCAAAATTAATTATTTTTTTCTAATAAATAATGAATCGTG
>JBKBOP010000114.1:3492-6601 GCA_046293575.1 Flavobacterium sp.
CACTTTTTTTTGAACTATTCTTCCAATAAATCTGGACGTCTATTTTGGGTGTGTTCCAGTGCTTTAGCTTCTCTCCATTTGTCAATTTCACCAAAATTTCCACTTAATAGCACCGGTGGAACCTCCCAACCTTTGTAATTTGAGGGCCGCGTGTAGACTGGTGGAGCCAATAAATTGTCCTGAAAACTGTCGGTGAGGGCAGAAGTTTCATCGTTTAATACTCCAGGAATTAATCGAATAATCGCATCGCTCAATACCGCTGCACCTAATTCGCCTCCTGATAGAACATAGTCGCCTATCGAAATTTCTCTCGTTATGAAATGGTCTCTAACGCGTTGATCAACACCTTTATAATGTCCACAAAGTATAATGATGTTTTTTAATAAGGACAATCCATTGGCCATTTGTTGGTTCAATGTTTCTCCATCTGGAGTCATATATATGATTTCATCGTAATTTCTTTCTGCTTTTAATTTCGAAATACAAAGATCAATAGGTTCTACCATCAAAACCATTCCAGCACCGCCCCCAAATTGGTAATCGTCCACACTTTTTTGTTTATTAGTGGCATAGTCCCTGATGTTGTGAAAGTGCACTTCCACCAATCCTTTATCAATGGCTCTTTTCAAGATAGATGCTTCAAACGGACTATACAACAATTGTGGTAAAACAGTAATAATATCAATCCTCATAAAAATGGTTTAAAGGCTCAAAGATAAGCAGACCTAGTTTGGTTTAATGGCTTTTTTAATAATTACAGATATTAATTGTTTTAAATGATATTAATATCAAACATCAAATTGTCTGAAATGATGATCCAGATGTTTCCATTGTAATTGATCCCATTCTTCGTAGGTCATATTGCCAAAAAAAGGATGCTTGGTATTTTTAATGACGCTGTGTCCATTTTCTGCAAAACTCTCAATCGCCTTGATGAGTGCTCCCTTTGTTTTTTCAAAATCATAATTTCCCTTCTTGACAAATTCTGGAACAGTTGGACTATTTTTCTTAAACCTTGGTGATTGAAGTATTTTGTTTTTATACAGTTTTCCAATAATTCTCATGAAAATATTGGATTTTAAGGTCATATTTCCAAATGCCACTTCAATAGGACTGAGGCAGTGTGCCATCATTTGTTCAGCATTCATAACACCCCATTTGGGTTGTGCATCAGGTTTTAATTTTGACAATCGCTCTGTAAGCAAACTGTTGTCTTTCGGATTAAAAATACTTGGCATAACTACTGTGTTTTTTCAAAGATAACAGATTTCAAGAAAATGATATGCAGATTAAATTTGTAGATTTGCACTTCATTTTAAAAAAGACATTTATGCAAGATGGTATTTATGCTAAGTTTCATACTACAAAAGGAACCATATTAGTAAAACTCACACATGATAAAACCCCAGGAACAGTGGGTAATTTCGTTGGTTTAGCAGAGGGACAATTAGAAAATCAAGTACAACCCATGGGTAAGCCTTATTATGATGGGTTAAAGTTTCACAGAGTGATTTCAGACTTTATGATTCAAGGTGGATGTCCTCAAGGTTCTGGTTCTGGTGGACCGGGTTATCAATTTGATGACGAGTTTCATCCTGAACTCAAACATGACGGTCCTGGAGTACTTTCCATGGCTAATGCTGGTCCAGGTACCAACGGTTCTCAATTTTTTATTACGCATGTAGAAACAACTTGGTTGGATGGAAAACATACCGTTTTTGGAAATGTGGTAGAAGGACAAGAAGTTGTTGATGCTATTGCTCAAGGTGATTTGTTAGAAAAAATAGAAATCGTTAGAGTTGGAGAAGAAGCACAAAAATGGAATGCCATTGAGGCTTTCAGAACTTTTGAAGGCTCTAGAGAAAAGCGTTTAGCAGAAGAAAAACAAAAAGCAGAGCAAGCTTTGGAAAAATTAGCAGCCGGGTTTGATAAAACAGATAGTGGTTTGCGATATAAAATCATTCAAAAGGGGAGTGGTGTAAAAGCTGCCAAAGGCAAAAAAGTTTCTGTTCACTACAGTGGTTCTTTAGAAAACGGAGTAGTTTTCGATTCTTCTTATAAAAGAAAGCAACCCATTGATTTTGTTTTAGGTGTAGGACAGGTGATTGAAGGTTGGGATGAAGGTATTCAATTATTACAAGTGGGTGATAAAGCTCGTTTTGTAATTCCTTCTCATATTGCTTATGGTAGTAGAGGAGCAGGAGGTGTGATTCCGCCTAATGCTACCTTGATTTTTGATGTAGAGTTGATGGAGGTTAAATAAATTGCACTTTACTATACAATTAAACCACAGTTTTTCGCTGTGGTTTTTTTTGCAAATCACTTTTTCCACTTAATATTACAACCCACACTTGGTTTTTGAACCGGGTTGATTTTTCGGTTGTAAAGGATGCTGTCAATAGCTCCACGTAAGTCACTACCACTAAGAGGAATACCGTTTCCTGGACGAGAATCGTCTAATTGTCCGCGGTAGACCAATCGGTCTTGTTCGTCAAAAAGATAGAAATCAGGGGTGCAAGCCGCATCATAAGATTTGGCAACTTCTTGTGTGGCATCATAAAGATAAGGCACCTCAAATTTATTGTCAAAAGCAAATTCTGCCATGAGATCAGGATGGTCTTGTGGATATTGCTCCACATCGTTACTGGAAATAATGACCATACCAATGCCTTGAACACGATAATCATTAATCACCATTACTAATTCATCAATAACATGGTGCACAAAAGGACAATGGTTGCAAATAAATACAACGAGCGTGCCTTTTTCGCCTTTGAGTTCATCAAGAGTAAACCAATTTTTGGATACAGTATCTTGCAATTTGAAATTTGGAGCAGTCGTTCCCAACGATAGCATATTTGATTCAGTTCTGGCCATTTTATTTTTTATATTTGGATTTTAAAATTACATTGTTTTTTGATGCAAACCAATAAAATGAATGACGAAAATTCTCTTTCCTTCGAAGATTTTTTAAAAACGGATATTAGAGTAGGTACCATCATTGAGGCTTATGATTTTCCAAAAGCTAGAAAACCTGCCTATAAATTAATTATTGATTTTGGACCTGTCATAGGTATTAGAAAAACTTCTGCACAAATAACACTTCACT
>JBKBOP010000115.1:0-6592 GCA_046293575.1 Flavobacterium sp.
CACTCACCGTCTTTAATTAAAAGAATTTGAGGAGATTGATGAAACACTTCAAACCGCGAGGCTATTTCGTTGGAGATATTTCTGTTGCTCAATAAATCCAAAAAATATGGAAGTAGTTCATCCTCTGATAAGTCATACTCATTCTCAAAACTTTTCAAAACAAATCGACTAATGCTACATCGAGTACTATGTTTGAAAATAACAACAGGTTGTTTGTGAGATATTTCAATGAGTTCATTAAGTTGAGCTAAATCGGTTAACAATCTCCACTTTACATTGGAAGCACTTTCACTTTCAGAACTATTAAAAAAATTATTAAAAAAACTCATTTTGTCATTATTTGAGACAAAAAGTCTGATTTCATGCAGATTACACTTGTAAAAACAGACATTTTGACGTGTTTAAAACCTTGGAATATTTATTGAAACTTCACTTTCAAAAGTAGATAAAAAACAATCTCAAATACAATTAAAATGAATTTAAAAAATCTCACTATAAAATCGCAGGAAGCTATTCAGGCAGCTCAAGAGATGGCTCAATCTATGGGACATCAGCAACTGGAGAATGAACATATTTTTAAAGGTATCCTTCAAGTTGATGAAAATGCAACTCCTTACCTATTAAAAAAACTAAGTGTGAACCCTACACTCCTTCTCAAAATTTTGGATAGCACCCTACAAAGCTTTCCAAAAGTTTCGGGAGGTGATATTATGCTTTCTAGAGAGGCAGGAAGTATGCTCACAGAAGCGAATATCATTGCCAAAAAAATGCAAGATGAATACGTTTCAGTAGAACATTTATTCTTGGCCATTTTCAAATCGAAAAGTAAAATTGCTCAAATTTTAAAGGATCAGGGTGTTACTGAAAAAGCCATTGAAACGGCTATTCATGAAATCAGAAAAGGAAGTAAAGTGACTTCTGCCTCTGCCGAAGAAACGTATAATGCCTTAAACAAATATGCTAAAAACCTGAATGAATTGGCCTCCAATGGGAAATTAGATCCTGTAATTGGACGTGATGAAGAAATCAGAAGAGTGCTTCAAATTTTAACCCGTCGCACCAAAAATAATCCAATGCTCGTGGGCGAACCCGGTGTGGGTAAAACTGCCATTGCAGAAGGTCTCGCCCATCGCATTGTAGATGGTGATGTGCCCGAAAACCTCAAAGACAAAATCGTGTATTCTTTAGATATGGGAGCCCTCATTGCAGGTGCCAAATACAAAGGTGAGTTTGAAGAGCGACTCAAAGCCGTGGTGAAAGAAGTGACTTCTGCTGAAGGTGACATCGTCCTGTTTATTGACGAAATTCACACATTGGTGGGTGCCGGTGGCGGTGAAGGAGCTATGGATGCTGCCAATATATTGAAACCTGCATTAGCTCGTGGCGAACTCAGAGCAATTGGAGCTACCACCTTAGATGAATATCAAAAGTATTTTGAAAAAGACAAGGCCTTGGAACGTCGTTTTCAAAAAGTTGTGGTGGATGAGCCTGATACAGAGAGTGCCATTTCTATCCTTAGAGGAATCAAAGAGAAATATGAAAACCACCACAAAGTTAGAATCAAAGATGATGCAATTATTGCTTCTGTTGAACTGTCGCAGCGGTATATTACCAATCGATTTCTTCCAGATAAGGCTATTGACTTGATGGATGAAGCGGCTTCAAAATTGCGTATGGAAATCAATTCAAAACCCGAAGAACTTGATGTATTGGATCGAAAAATTATGCAGTTGGAAATTGAAATGGAAGCCATCAAAAGAGAAAATGATGAAACAAAAATGAAGTCTTTGGGCGTTGAACTTGCCAATCTTAAGGAGGAACGAAATAGTGTTTTTGCATTGTGGAAATCTGAAAAAGATTTGGTGGATCAAATCCAATCAGCCAAAGAAAGTATAGAAGATTTTAAATCTGAAGCTGAAAAAGCTGAACGTGATGGCGACTATGGAAAAGTCGCAGAATTACGTTACGGAAAAATCAAAGAGGCTCAAGAAGAGCTTAATCAATTTCAAGATCAACTCAAGGAAAAACAAACTGGAGCCTCATTGATTAAAGAGGAAGTAGACCGCGATGATATTGCAGAAGTTGTTGCCAAGTGGACTGGAATACCAGTGACTAAAATGCTGCAAAGTGAACGCGAAAAACTGCTTAAACTTGAAGACGAACTCCATCTTAGAGTAGTGGGCCAAGAAGAAGCTATAGCCGCCGTAAGCGATGCCGTGAGAAGAAGTCGAGCGGGATTACAAGATATGAAAAAGCCCATCGGAACATTTTTGTTCTTGGGAACCACTGGAGTGGGTAAAACAGAATTAGCCAAGGCATTAGCAACCTATCTTTTTGATGATGAAAATGCAATGACTCGAATTGATATGAGTGAATACCAAGAACGTCATAGTGTGAGTCGCTTAGTGGGAGCACCTCCAGGCTATGTGGGATATGACGAAGGTGGTCAGCTGACGGAAGCCGTAAGGAGAAAACCCTATTCTGTAATTCTGTTGGACGAAATTGAAAAAGCCCATCCTGATACGTTTAATATCTTGCTTCAAGTTTTGGATGAAGGACGATTAACCGACAACAAAGGAAGATTGGCAGATTTCAAAAACACCATCATTATTATGACCTCCAATTTGGGCAGTCATATCATTCAGGAAAAATTTGAAAACTTAAAAACTGATGTAGAAACTGCTACAGAAGTTGCAAAAACTGAAGTTTTAGGGTTATTGAAACAGACCGTAAGACCCGAATTTATAAACAGAATTGACGAAATTGTGATGTTCACCCCTTTAACTGCGGCCAACATCAAAGAAATTGTCAAACTCCAGTTGAAACAAGTGACCAAAATGTTGGCCCAACAGCACATCACCATGGATGCAACACCAGAGGCTATCCACTATCTATCCGAAAAGGGATATGACCCACAATTTGGGGCACGTCCAGTGAAGAGAGTGATTCAAAGGGAAGTACTGAACCAACTTTCAAAGGAAATCCTTTCTGGAAAGATAACAAACGATGCCATTATTTTGTTAGATAGTTTTGACTCCCAATTGGTTTTCAGAAATCAAAGTTAACTGATGCATCAAAATAAATCTAAAAAACATCCGTTCTAGTAGCGGATGTTTTTTACATGAAACAAATAACTCTTCTTTTTTTACTTCTAAATGGCTTGTTCGCAGCAGGACAGACCAACGGTGGATGGAACGAAAAACTTAATCACAATAGTGATGGAGCAAAAATTTACTTAGAAAGTGAAACCGACCAGCCCCCTCGATTGGTCTATGGTATTAATGGTTTCAATCGATTTATTGCCAGAAACTTAAAAATACCCAACGAAAACCTACCGATTCGTGAAATTATTTGCAGTGCAATTATTGAAATTGATGGTACTATATCTGATATCATTGTTTTAAATGAAGTACCCGAATCTTATAAAAAAGAAGCCTTACGGGTTTTGAAAATATTTAAAGAACCTTGGTATCCAGCTTATAAAAATGAACTGGCAGTGAGGTGTCAATACATAATCCCCATTATTTTTAATAGGCTATAGCCGTTAAATTTGGTTTAAAACCATTACAGCTTTTGGGACAAGCAATGATTTTTTTAGTACATTGCTTCAAATGAAGGTCATGAAAAAAATTAACAGTATCATTTCAGTGTTTTTAATTTGTGTTTGTCCACAAGTTTATGGTCAAAATGTTCAATTTGAATCTTCATTAGAAGCGGCATTTAAGAAGGCTCAAACAGAAAAAAAACTCGTTTTTGTAGAGTACTACAACTCAACTTGTACGATTTGCATTAGCATTGAACCCTTATTTAATGATCCAAAAATTTCATCTTTCTATAATGAGCACTTTGTGAGTTACAAAATGAATACGCGTGATGGATTAAAGGACGATGAAACCGCATTTTTAGACGACCAAGGATTTCGTTTTCAGGGTGTACCCTATTTCCTTTTTTTTGATGCTCAAGAAGATTTTCTTCACTTTTCTGGTGCTAAAGCTGATGTTGATTATTTACTACAAATTGCTAAAACTGCTCTAAATCCGAACGAAAGATCTGCAAGTTTAATAGAAAAATATAACAACGGAGATAGAAGTATCAGAACACTTTACGGCTACATTAACTTACTACAGAACTTTAAAGAAAGTCCTGTTTTAAATACAGTTTCAGCTGAACTTTTTGAAGTATATCCAAAACAGAATCTTCATACCCATCAGAGTTTTTTAATTTTAAAAAATGCAGTTTTTTCAATAGATAATGGTTTTTTCAAATATTGGTATGAAAACAGAGAGCTGTTGATGGGTATGGGTAAAGGCAGTTTAAAAAATCAGGAAGTAAAAATTCTTGAAAATATCCTTTTGAATGAATTAAAGGGAGATCATAAAAACCAATGGAGTCTCTCGAAGATTAGAGAAGTTAAAAAAATGATTTCTACCCTCAGCATTTCAGATGACCCTGATGAATTTTTATGGGAAGTCGAAGTGCAAGCCTTACACAAAGAACAAAAAACAGTAGAGGTTAAGAAAATATTGAAACAACAAACAGAGAAAAATAAGAGTAATATCTATGGAACCATTTACATCTTAAATTTTTTTATGGAATTAACCAACGAAAAAAGTATTTTTGAGAATGTCTACCATCTTGTTCAGCAACAACTAAAATCAAATCACAGCCCAGAGGTTATTGCAGATTTAATGATATTGGAAGTTCAATATTTCAAGAAAATGGGTCAGAATGAACACTATCAATCAGCCCTAAAGAAAACTAAAGAATTCTTTACAAAAAACCAATTAGATGCATCAGCTTTAGAAAGTTTGTAAGGAAACACCGCTCCAATTGGCATGGCGGAACAGTGCTTCCAATAACAAACTAACTAATTTTTAATTTTAGGTGTAAAATTTAAAGGTTTTGTAAATTCGGTTTATAGGAATACCTATACCTTGAGTGAGAATCACACGGTCTTCAGTAACGCCACATACCTTTGCTTCAACTACTTTTTTGGAGCAATTATCCGCAAAATAAATTTTGATTTTGAAAAAGTCAAGGTTTCCATAACTTAATGCATACTTGAGTTCTGCAATGCGTTGCTGGATCGCTTCCTTTTTGCTCAACACGTCTGATTTTGGGAAAACAAGTTCGCAGATTGCATCCTTGTCTACATAATGGTAAGTTGTAGCCATAATCAACAGGTTTAAGTTAATAATAGAAATAAGGGCGTTGTAAAATTAACAATATATTTTAATTATCATCAATTTTTACCTATTTTTTTTGAAAATAATTACTTTTTACCGATTTTATTGGGCTTTCATCGATGAAATTAAAAATGAGCCAACTACAAAAAATCCGATTGTACTCACAAAAAACCATTTTTATTAAACG
The DNA here is from genome assembly GCA_046293575.1 of Flavobacterium sp. Classification (GTDB taxonomy): domain Bacteria; phylum Bacteroidota; class Bacteroidia; order Flavobacteriales; family Flavobacteriaceae; genus Flavobacterium. The sequence continues at coordinate 5,374 of JBKBOP010000115.1, forward strand.
GCAAAGCAATGAGATTTGGAAAATTCTATCAAAAAAATATCTGAATTATTTCATGATCCAAAGAAGGGGGATGGTGCTAGTAAAATCCTAAAAACTTTTTTCAAAAGTATTATTGCTTTAGTTCTGATGACTGGATTATTTCATGATCCAGAAAAGGAGTCTGATGCTAGTATAATCCCTTAAACTTTTTTCAAAAGTTTTGGTTTTTTTTATTTAAATATTTATACCAACTAAGCTTGCTTAAAGTTTTTTGAATAAAAAATCCCTTGAGCTTTGCTCAAGGGATTTTACTGTCGGGATGACTGGATTCGAACCAGCGACCCCTAGCACCCCATGCTAGTACGCTACCAGGCTGCGCTACATCCCGTTACCGGACGGCAAATGTAACGCTTTGCTAGGTTTCAAACAAAAAAATTATAAAAAACTATATCTTTACTGTAAGCTAAAAAAGGTATAAAAATGAAAAGCATTATTTTACTTGCATTACTTATTATAAACCAAATACTTACACAAAACAAAACTAATGAATCGACGATTTATCTAATAAGACATGCAGAAAAAGAAAACTCATCAGATGATCCAGATTTATCCAAAGAAGGTCAAGAAAGAGCTCAATTTTGGAAAAATTATTTCATCAACAAAAACATAGATGTTATTTATGTTACGCCCACCAAAAGAGCTCAAATGACTATAGCACCTTTGGCAACTACTTTGCAAAAAGAAATTCACTTTTATAAACCAGACCAAATGAATTTAAAAGCTTTAGCAGAGAAACATCCAGGTATGAACATATTGGTTGTTGGTCATAGTACTACTATACCAAAATATTTGAATCAACTGCAAGAAACCAAAGAGTATCCTGAAATTGGTAATAACGAATATGATTTTCTTTTTGAAGTTAAACTTTATTATAAAACACCCTTAGTAACTTGTAAAAGAATATAAATCCATACTTTCTATTATATATTGGTTGTAAAAAACGAAAGTTAAGTTTGTATCTTTGCCCCCCATGATGAAAACCATAAACATACAGAACAAGCGTGCCAAATTTGAATTTGAAATCATTGAAAAATATGATGCAGGCATTGTTTTGACTGGTACTGAAATAAAATCAATTCGCTTAGGAAAGGCCTCCATAACAGAGAGTTTTTGTGAATTTAGCAACGGAGAATTATTTGTCATTAATTCCAATATAGAAGAATACCTGTATGGCACATAC
>JBKBOP010000116.1:0-6398 GCA_046293575.1 Flavobacterium sp.
AACTATAACGAATACTTTAAAAGAATTGGGTTATACTGTTATTACGAAAGTGCTAAACTCCAGTCATTTCGGATTGCCTCAAAACAGAGAACGGATTTATATCGTGTGTTTTCATCAATCGATACCATCGGAATTGTTCACTTTTCCCATACCTCCGAATACTCCGGTTTGTTTACAAGATATATTGGAATCAGAGCCTAAAAACGCTAAAATAATCGAACGGGAAGATATCGAAATATATAGGGATTATACTTTTTCCGGCTCCTTATTTTCAGAAATTGAATTGTTGAATAAACCCATTCAGATTGGAAAAGTAAATAAAGGAGGTCAGGGTGAAAGAATATATCACCCCCTGGGTCATGCCATTACACTATCCGCTTATGGTGGAGGTGTGGGCTCCAAAACAGGTTTGTATTGGGTTAATGGGAAAATAAGGAAACTTTCTCCCAGAGAATGTGCAAGAGTTCAAGGTTTCCCGGACCATTTTATACTTAGCCCGATGGACACCCAATCGTATAAACAATTTGGAAACAGTGTATCTGTAAATGTTTTACAATATATTCTTTTGGAAATCAATAAAGTGTTGACTGCAAGTAAATACAAAAGTATAAACGATAAAGTGGAACTCTATGCGTAAAGACCAACTTCTAGGTTCACAAACGGCTAAAAACGGTTTTTTAAACGAAGATGATATTGTTTCGAAATTTAACCATTGGCATACTGATTACGAGGCTCAAAAATGGTTGTTACTCATGGACTATCAATTGAATCAAATTGAATATGTTAAAGCCGTTAAATTGAATGGCTATAAAACAGATGTTCAGGTTCAAGTGACTATTAAACTAAAAGAAGCAATAGATGCCCAAAATATACAAGTAAAATTGGTCAGTAATCCTAAGGGTTTTAATCAAATTGACAAAAGATGGGTAAATAAATATGTAGAAATGTGGGACATTCCACATCCAATCGAAGTATTATTAAAAAAATATACAGGAGAAATTGAGCCTTCAATTCCAAACCCAAAAGACAAGAGAAGAATGTTTGCCAACGAATTTACTACAAAGGAGCAGAATGACATTCTAAAGTGGCTCGAAGAACATAAAGCATTAATTGTATCTGATATTTTAAAAGGAAGAGGACAATTTGCAGCAGAATGGATCTTGGTTGCACAAAAAGTAAAGGAAAATTCAAGATGGATTTTAAAACCCATGAACTATTCATTAAATCATTTTGGAAATGGTGCTGTAGAAATTACGAAACAAGGTAATCTCAAAATTGGAAGGATAACGATGCAAAGAAAAGGAGGTGATAATGGCAGGGAAACAGCCAAAATGCTTCAGTTCAAAATTAATCCGGCGGAATTATTCGATAGTGAATAGGAAAATCTAATCCTAAATGGTGTTAGGATGCTGTTTTTTATTATAGATAAAGTAACCTTTAAGTAAGGCAACCCCATAGATACTCCATAGATACTCCATAGTAACCCCATGGTAAAGCCATGGAATTAACGATTATAATTAAACTATTACAGACTTTTAAAGCCAATGTAATATTTTAAAGATATGAAATGGATACAAAATGGGCACACGAGTAAAAAGAAAAATCCCGAAACCTTTAATATCAAAGGGTTTCGGGATTTATTTGTGACCTCGACTGGATTCAAACCAGTAACCTTCTGAGCCGTAATCAGATGCGCTATTCAGTTGCGCCACGAGGCCTTTTTGAGGGTGCAAATATAGAAATTAATACGTAATTTGCAAACCATTTTACCGCTAATCGCTACTTTTTTATGGCTCTCGAACAATACATCCGCACGATTCCTGATTTTCCCAAACCGGGCATCTCTTTTAAAGACATTACACCCCTGTTAGCCAGTCCAGAAGGGATGGATGCATATCTAAAAGCTTTTATGGAAAACCTCCCGAAAACAACCATCGATAAGGTGGTAGGCGTGGAAAGTCGTGGGTTTTTCTTTGGAATATTGTTGGCTCGCGAACTAGGTGTAGGGTTTGTGCCGGTGCGAAAACAGGGCAAACTCCCTTTTGATACCCATGCGGCGACCTATGAACTCGAGTATGGCTCGGATATATTGGAAATCCACATGGACGCCATCCAACCCGGAGAAAAGGTGTTGATTCATGATGATGTCTTGGCCACAGGAGGCACTGCCAAAGCTGTGTGCGAGCTCGTTGAAAAACTGGGTGGAGAAATCGTACAATGCAATTTCCTGATGGAACTCACCGCCCTCAACGGAAGAGAAAAAATCAAGGAATACAACGTGTTTACTACCTTAACGTATTAAGAGTTGCCCTGATCCAAAGCACGACAAGTGACATAATACCGCCATCCTAGCAAAGCCAACTGCCACTTTTTGGCCTTAGCCGGATCTAGTTTTTGCTTGGTAAAACTGGGTAAAATCAGTTTGTTGAGTTGGGCTAAAAATCGATACATGAGAATGATGTTAGAACAAAGATAGAAGAATTGAACAAATTATCTATGTTCCCGTTTTACCAACTGCCTCGACCACCAAGCCAACACCACTCCAACCATTCCCAGTATTCCCATCAGGGTCCAATTGGTGTTGTATCCAAAAGCATCAATCACATCCATACCGGTTTTGGAACTGGCAATATGGGCCATACTAAAACTCATGGTGTAATACCCCATATACGTGCCCACTTGTTTTTTCGAAGCACGACTCAACGCAAAGGAATTGGAAAACGGAAAGGCAAACATCTCTCCAAAAGTCAGAAACAAGACATTCACCACCAGGATGCCTACCCAGATATCAATTAGCAAAGCAAAGAAGCCTAAGCCCATGCACAGGGAACCCCAAAGTACGAGTTTGAGTTTATCCACGTGCTTGCGTTCCATATAGTTGACGATGGGCATTTCCAATAAGAAAATCAAGAATCCATTAAGGGTGAGGAACAATCCAGTTTGAAATTCGGTCAGGCCGTAATGTTCTTTGTGATAAAGAGGTAAGGTAGTAAACAACTGAAAAAACACCAGAGTCAATAAAAACGTAGACCCCAAAAAGATCCAAAAAGGGGTATCTTGTCGGATAGGACGATCAGGAATACCATCGACGTCTTCCTCTTCAATGTGATGGCGTTTGCGTTCTTTTACCAAGATAAAGAAAAGGGTGATGGCCACGATGCATGAGGCTCCATCGACCCAGAAAAGTCCGTGGTAACCCATCCCCATAATAATCAAACCGCCTAAAGCTGGTCCAGCGGCAAACCCTAAGTTCACCGCCAATCGCACTAAAGTCAAAGCACGGGTGCGGTTCTCTGGTTTGGCATACACCCCCAACGAAACAAACATAGCGGGTCGGAACATATCAGCCACGGTCATGATGGCAAACATCGCCAAACAAAGTCCTTCAAAAGTTTTAATAAATTGCAATCCGAAAAACATCAACCCGCTGGTAAACAAACTAAAGACCATGACGCGGTAAAAGCCCACTTTATCGGAGAGTTTTCCGCCCAGCCAGGAGCCCAGCATAGAACCTAAACCAAAACACACCATAATCCAGCCCACTTGTCCGTAGGTAAAGCCTAGGTCTTCTTTGAGGTATTTCGAAAGGAAAGGGAGCACCATCGTTCCTGCCCGGTTGATAAAAGTCACCACGGCGAGAATCCAAATCTCACGACTGAATCCTCGGAAAGAGTTGACATATCTATGAAAGGCGGTGCGTAGCATACAATTCCCGCAAAGGTAACCAATACCAACGTTAGCATAATGATAAATTTAGTTTCAATTAAAATGGTATTTTTGTAAAAACCACTATCATGAAATACCTTCTATTATTAATGTTTGGCTTTTTGTTTCCTACGATTCATGCCCAATCAGACCAGCTTAAAATTGCGATATCCTGTCAGCAATTCTTAAATGAATACTATGCAAATATGGAAAGTAGTCCTTTAAAAGTTGAAGATTTAAAGCGGTTTTCTTCCCTTGAGTTTTTTACAATAAGTGAAGAGTACATTATTGAAGCCAGACTTATTCGCACTCCCGATGAAAAGCCGTTTGAAATGCCCACCACTACGAGTCGTAAGCCTTTATATGTCAAATACGGGGAGCTGCATTTTAACCTCGACGGAAAAGATTGTAAGCTCAATGTATATCAAAATATTGATTTTTCTCGCCGCCCCGACTATGCCAATCAATTGTTTTTACCCTTTACGGATTTGACTTCAGGTGATACCACTTATGGAGGCGGACGCTACCTCGACGTGACCATTCCCGAAGAAGATACGCTGGTATTGAATTTTCACTGTGCCTACAATCCGTTGTGTGCTTATAATGAGAAATATTCCTGTCCAATAGTGCCGGCTGAAAACGATCTTCCTGTGGCGGTTCAAGCCGGGGTGAAAGCCTTTAAAAAGTAGTGGAATATTTTAACCTGCATACCCACCAGCTGCACCATCCCGAGGGAGTAACAGCAGTGGTTAACCAATATCCGTGGGAATTTCATGAGGACATACCTTGCTATTCCATTGGAATACATCCTTGGCACCTCCAAGCGGAACACTGGAAAGACCACCTATCTTTTATGGAGGGAAAAATGTCCGACCCAGCATGTCTCGCCATTGGCGAGTGCGGTTTAGACAAACGCATCGAAGTGCCCTGGGAACTACAAATGGAAGTTTTTGAAGCCCAAATACAATTGGCAGAACACCATCTAAACCACTAGTTATTCATTGCGTTGGAGCCTACAGCGAACTCATCGCCCTCAAGAAAAAACATCACATTAGCGTACCCGTCATCATTCATGGGTTTTCCAAGAACAGTAAAGTAGCTCAAGATGTAATCAAGGCAGGATGTTATTTGTCATTTGGAAAATATTTACTGAGAAACCCTGAGTTGAAGGAGGTTTTTTTGATTACACCTTCCGATCACTATTTTCTGGAAACAGATACAATTGAGGAAACCATACAAGACGTTTATTTCAAAGCGGCAGCATATAAAAGTGAAACTATAGATTCCATCAAAACGCAAATAAATACTACTTTTGCAAATGTTTTTAAAAATTCTATCCCGAAGGATCGGGACTAAATTCTAGATTTACCATGAAAAAATGGCAGGAAAGAGCCGGTTTACTTTTCAAAGAAGAGGGTATTGAAAAATTAGCTCAATCCAAAGTATTGGTGGTGGGCCTAGGCGGCGTAGGTTCATTCGCAGCCGAATTTCTCGCTCGTGCAGGAGTGGGAAGTATGACCATTGTGGATGGCGATGTGGTGGATATTACCAACATCAACCGACAATTACCGGCTTTACATTCTTCGGTGGGGATGCCAAAAGTACATGTGGTGGGTGACCGTTTAATGGATATTAATCCAGAATTAAATTTAACTCGTTTAGAAGAATTTTTATCTCCGGAACGAGCTTTTGAAGTGGTTACTGAAGAGTTTGATTATGTATTGGATTGTATTGATAGCATCACACCCAAATTGAATTTGATTACCGCGGCAAAACGAAAACGTGTCAAAATTATTTCCAGCATGGGTGCCGGTGGAAAGATGGATGTTTCAAAAGTCAAAGTAACCGACATCAATAATTCTGAAAATTGTTACCTGGCTAAAACGATGAGAAGACGATTGAAAGAAGTAAAAATAGACAAATTAAAAGTCGTTTTTTCCTCCGAAATTCAAGACGAATCCAGCCTAAAAATGACCGATGGCAAAAACTTTAAAAAATCATTCTATGGAACCAACAGCTGGATGCCATGCCTTTTTGGATTGTATGCCGCCGAGACGGTGATACGTTATCTTTTGGGGAGGGAGTAGGTGGTAGGGAGTAGGTAGTAGTGTGGTCTCATGAAATAAGTTTACAGGAAGTTTGGTTGAAAACTTTCAAAAAGATTAAATTTATGGAAAGATTTAAGAACATGAGACGGACTTTCAGTACCGAATTTAAAAAAGAGAAAGTAGCTCTAATAGAGCAAGGAAAGTTGAAAATTTCTGATGTATGTAAAACTTATGAGGTCACAGACGTGGCTGTTCGTAAATGGCTTGTGAAGTTTGGTAAAAAATATTCCAAAACTGAACGGGTTGTAGTTGAAAAGATCAGTGAAGAAGCTAAGACACTGGAATTGATGAAAAAAGTTGCAGAACTTGAACGAGTTATCGGAAAGCAGCAATTACAATTAATATATAAAGATTCAATTATACAAAGTGCTAGTAATGAGCTTGGAGAAGATATTGAAAAAAAGTACAACTCTCAGCAATAGAAACATCGCTCAAAGTTATTGCTGGGAGGTTTACCAAAGAAGATTTCTATAGAGCCAATGCCTTATCAAGACAATTCATTTACAAAAAGAAACAAACAAACTCAAAAAGAAAAGAGTTGGAGCAAACAATCGTTGAAAAAGCTATAAATGTTCGTAAGAAGCA
>JBKBOP010000117.1:0-6296 GCA_046293575.1 Flavobacterium sp.
CAATCTCTATCTAGGTCAATCAACACTTTCATCCCTTCAATAAAAATATCTTCTGTTACCTCTGGCATGGCAAGTCGCTTGGCAGAGTGGTTAAAGCGATTAAAATTTTGATCGGGTCTGAACAACCAAACTTCTCCGTTATCGTCTTTATAGGCTTTCATTCCTTCGAAAATTGCTTGACCATAATGGAAAACTTTAGCAGAAGGGTCAATCAAAAAGGGTTCGTAAGGTTTAATGATTGGTTTTTGCCAGGCTCCTTCTTTAAAGTCACAAATCAACATATGGTCAGTAAATACGTTTCCAAAAGTGAGATTTTCGAAGTCTACGTCATTAATTTTTGAGGTTTCGGATTTTGAAATATGCATAAAGTTGGTAAAGGATACTGACATTATTTTGGAGTGGTATTTAATTATGATTGCGAAATTAAAAAAAAAAAAGGCGTTTTTGATAATTTCACAATCATTATTACATATTCATTGGTTTTTTAATAATTAATTCAGTTAAAAACCCTAACCTATAACATTTTATCATGAAACTCATCGGGGTATAATTTTTTGGAACTAAAAAAACTAAGTACATTTGTGAATAAATACTTTTCAAAATGACTAAAAATTTAATTCTATTTTCCCTGATTTCATTGCTATTCGTTGCTTGTAAAAATGATAATACAAAAGTTGAAAATGATGATCTAGTAAGCTATGCTTCATTTGGTGATAGTATTTCTTCAGAGGGTTTTATAACCAAGGAAGAATTGTTTGAAAAATACCAAAACTTAAAGGAAGGCGATACTATTGAAGTAAAATTTTTAACTTCTATAAAAGATGTTTGTCAGAAAAAAGGCTGTTGGATGAACGTTGATCTTACAGATTCTGAAAAAGCATTCATCAGATTTAAAGATTATGGTTTTTTTATGCCTTTAAATTCAGCGGGAAACCAAGCCATTGTTGAGGGTAAGGCTTTTGTTTCAATTGAAAGTGTCGATGAATTAAAGCATTATGCCAAAGACGCAGGTAAATCTCAAGAAGAAATAGACGCAATTACAGAGCCTGAAGTAACTTATTCATTCACTGCAAAAGGTGTTTTAATTAAAGAATAATGAAGTTGTATTTGATTCTTTTGGGATTCGTTATTATTTCATGCCAAAACAAACAGGAAAAGGAAATAACATTAGATGTCGAAGATAAAAAATCTTTCGAAATGTATGAGTTTTCAGAGATGGCCATGTTGATGGAACAAATGTATGTAGAGAATGAAAGATTAAAAGCGAAGATAATGAATGGTGATGATCTCGGCGAATTTCCTGATTACTTTGTAAAAATTCATGGAGCTGTGATGACCGATCCGTCTGAAAATGACGCATTTTTTAAAGAGCAAGCCGAGTTGTTTATTAAAGCCCAAAAGCAGATTTATAATGACACTGAAAATGCAGAAGCTCATTACAATACCATGATAAATCAATGTATCAATTGTCATCAGGTTAAATGTGGCGGACCCATTCCAAAAATCAAAAAGTTATATCTTAATTCTCAAAACGAATAATGTTGAAAAAAGAAGTAGTGCTTACTTCTGATGGTTCATCATCCATTTACCTTCCTGATTGGGATGAAAGTTATCACTCCAAGCATGGAGCCATTCAAGAAGCAAAACATGTTTTTATTGAAAGTGGTTTTCAAAAGTGCAATAAAAATCTTCTTTATATTCTTGAAATCGGTTTTGGAACTGGTTTAAATGCCTTTCTTACCCTCAATGAGGCCATTCTTCATAATAAAGAAGTTTTTTATACTGGAATTGAAGCCTATCCTGTTTCAACGGATATGATTTGTGCTTTAAATTATCCCAACATTATTGAGGGAGGAAAATTGGAATCTTATTTTAAAAAAATGCATGAATCTCCATGGGAAAAATTATTGGATGTACATACTTTTTTTAAACTTACCAAAAGAAATCAGTTTTTTCAGACTATCGAAGATGTTGATACCTTTGATTTAATCTACTTTGATGCCTTCGGATTTAGGGTACAACCAGAATTATGGAGTGAAACTATTTTCCAAAAAATGTATAATGCCTTGAAGAAAGACGGCATTCTAGTTACCTATGCTTGCAGAACACCCATTAGAAAAGCAATGGAAGCAGTTGGATTTACTACAGAAAAATTACCAGGTCCTCCAGGAAAAAGAGAAATGTTAAGGGCTTTTAAATAGTTTTTTAATTTTTGTTAAAGTTGTTTTGATACACAATAAACCCCTATTTCAAACGTTTTCGTAAATGATATTATTTGCAGGAAATGTTGAATGTATTTAAAATTTTAATAAATTTGTTCTACGTTCTTATTTTCCCAACCTACCTAAAATTAAAAGCTTATGACAAGACCAATGTTTGCTTACACCAAAAAAATTTTGGAAAGCGTTAGTTTTGATCACAAACTGTTCTACAAAGAACTTAAGAAAGCAATCAATGTTTTACTTCCTTATGAATTGGAACAACTGCGAGATTGGTTAACAAGTTACACTGAACAGAAACCTGAGTTAAAGTATTGTTTAAAAATTGTAAACGCATAGAGAAGGAGCCTAATGGCTCCTTTATTTTTTGTGTTTTGGACTTATAATTTCAATATCCTGAAATGCAATTGCACCTCTAATTACACCACTAATCACATCTCTCAAAGCTCCAATAATTTGACTTTTCAGCTCAGATTTTGGAAAAATAAGACTAACCTCTCTCGCTGGTTTCGGATCCTTGAAATACCTGAGTTTTTTTTGATTCTTTTCTGATAAATCCAAAGTGTGTAAGTAAGGCAACAACGTAGTACCCAATCCTTCATCCGCAAGTTTAATCAGGGTCTCAAAGCTTCCGCTTTCAATTTGAAAATGATTTGAACCACCTTGATTGTGATTTTTACATAAATTTAAGATGCCGTCTCTAAAACAATGACCATCTTGTAATAGTAAAATTTCTTCTGGATTTAAATCTCCAACTTCAATTTCGGTTTTTTTACTCATATCATGATGATCAGGGATATAGGCCACAAAGGGTTCATAGTACAAGACGATTTCCTTAATCTTTGGTTCTTCAAGAGGTGTAGCAGCAATAGCTGCATCTAAGTGTCCGTTTAATAGTTTTAGTATAATTTCTTCTGTGTTTAATTCTTCAATAATTAAATTAACTTTAGGGTGTTTTTTTATGAAATTATTTAAAAACATGGGTAAAAGAGTGGGCATCACTGTAGGTATAATGCCTAATCTAAAATCACCTCCAACAAACCCTTTTTGTTGATCAACAACATCTTTCATACGATTTGCTTCATTCACAATGTTTTTAGCTTGAGCAACAATTTTACTTCCAATTTCTGTAAGTTGAATGGGTTTTTTACTTCGATCAAAAATTTGGATTTCAAGTTCCTCTTCAATTTTTTGGACTTGCATGCTCAAGGTAGGCTGGGTGACAAAGCATTTTTCTGCTGCAAGTGTGAAATTTTTATATTCAGCAACAGCAAGCACATATTGTAGTTGTGTGATGGTCATGATATAGTAATTTTTGATGCAAATATAATGATTATCAATTTTGTCTATCGTAATACAAGACTTAATTTTTGTACATTTAATTGTTTTAAAAATGTAAAAAAATATGAAAAATAACAGTTTAGGATTAAATTTAGAAAAAGCAGAAATTTTAGCAGCAGAGCTAAATATTTTATTATCAAATTTTCAGATTTATTATCAAAATCTTCGCGGACTTCATTGGAATATTCGTGGAAAAAGATTCTTTGACTTACATGTAAAATTTGAGGAATTGTATAATGACAGTCAGTTAAAAATTGATTTAATTGCAGAAAGGGTTTTAACTTTAGGAGCCACTCCACTTCATACTTTTGAAGATTATTTGAACAATAACAAAATTCCAATTGGAAAAAACATTTCAAATGATGAAGATGCAGTAAATCTTGTGGTAACTTCACTATCAAATTTGTTGAAAATTGAAAGAATTATTTTGAGTCAATCTGATGATGCGGATGATGAAGGTACTAACGCCATGATGAGTGATTTTATAAAAGAACAAGAAAAAACAATATGGATGATGAAGGCATGGTTGGATGAAGATATTTAGTTAAAAAATCTTTAATGTTTAGTTTTTTTTTAGCACTATAATTCTGTTAAGTATATATTTGTTTTTATGAGATGTTTAGCAGGATTTGTGTTGCTTTTATTTGTTTTTTTTATGTCACTACCTAGTTTGATTGTGATGATTGATAAAAACACAAATATTTCTTTTGTATTATCAAGTGCTGAAGAAGAAGAAACTATCAAGACCATTTCTGAAACTATACTATTATCTAAGCACATTAAGTTCGATTTTACACTTTTACCGGGTCCTGAATTAAAAAATTTTAATTTTGATTATTCAGAAAATCTAAATCTATTATTTGAATTGGATATAATTATTCCTCCTCCAAAAGTGATTTAACTAATTGAAAATGCGGATATTCGCAAAATAATTAAGTTAATTCATTTTAAATGAACAAAAAAACAAACATTTTTTCACATTTTAAGTCTGATTTTGCCTCTGGCTTGGTGGTTTTTCTCGTAGCCCTTCCTCTGTGTTTGGGGATTGCATTGGCATCAGGTGCCCCATTGTTTTCAGGAATTATTTCAGGTGTTATCGGTGGTATCATTGTTGGCTATTTAAGTAAGTCTCATGTGAGTGTTTCGGGCCCAGCTGCCGGTTTAACTGCTATAGTCCTCACCGCAATTTCTGATTTAGGTGCCTATGAGATATTTTTAACCGCTGTTATCATTTCTGGACTTATACAATTAATTTTAGGTTTTGTAAAAGCTGGTAGTATTTCAAATTACTTTCCAACAAATGTGATAGAAGGGATGCTTGCGGGTATAGGTATTATCATTTTTGTAAAACAAATTCCTCATGCTGTGGGTTATGACAAAGTAGCTGAGGGGGACACTTCTTTCATTGAAGGTTCAGGACATAATATGATTGAAACATTGATTGATTCTTTTAATCATATCAATTATGGTTCAATTGTCATAACTGCAATCTCATTATTTATTCTAATTTATTGGGATAAAGTACCTTTTTTGAAGAACTTAAAATTAGTTCCTGCGGCTTTGGTTGCAGTGGTAATTGGTATACTCATTAATGAGTTATTCATTATGACTGACAGCAATTTTATGATATCAAAAGAACATTTAGTTTCTCTTCCTGTTCCTAAATCTGCTGATGAGTTTAGAGCCATGTTTATTTTGCCAGATTTCTCTTTAGATGCCTTTACCAATCAAAAGATGTGGATTGTTGCTATCACTATTGCAATTGTTGCCTCTATTGAGACATTACTTTGTATTGAAGCGGGTGATAGAATGGATATATATAAACGTCACACGAATACCAATACAGAATTAAAAGCACAAGGGATTGGTAATTTTTTAAGTGGTTTGATAGGTGGATTACCAATGACTTCTGTGGTGGTGCGAACATCTGCCAATATTAATGCAGGGGCAAGAACCAAAATGTCTTCCATCATTCATGGTTTACTACTTTTAGTTAGTGTTTTAACGATAGCTTCAGTATTGAACAAAATTCCATTAGCAACATTGGCAGCTATTTTATTACTCATTGGCTATAAACTTGCTAAACCTGCAGTCTTTAAACACTTTTGGGTGAAAGGGAAATATCAGTTCATTCCATTTGTTGCCACTGTTGTAGCTGTAGTCTTTTTAGACTTATTGAAAGGTGTTGCTCTAGGTATGGTCATCAGTGTTATTTTTGTATTGAGAGGAAATTTAAAAAGAGCTTACTTTTTCAAAAAAGAAGAATACCATGATGGAGACATTATTAGAATCGTCCTTGCACAAGAGGTTTCCTTTCTCAACAAAGCAGCAATTAAAAACACCCTAAAAAACCTCCCAGAAAATTCGAGAGTGGTTATTGATGCATCACAGACTGTGTACATTGCCCACGATGTTCTTGATTTAATTCAAGAATTTCAAGATATTAGAGCAATTGAGGATAACATTGAAGTAAAACTAGTAGGATTTAAAAAAGCATACGATTTAGAAAACACAGAGGATGATGCACCTCACGTATTTTTCGATCATAACAACAATTAAAACTAAATAATTATGAGCCAATTTTATAATAAAATATTAGACAACAACAAAAAGTGGGTAGAAGACAAACTAAACATTAGCCCCGATTTTTTTAAGGATTTATCTAAAGGTCAAAACCCACCATTGCTTTGGATTGGTTGTTCTGACAGTAGAGTACCAGCCAATGAAATCATTGGT
>JBKBOP010000118.1:0-6232 GCA_046293575.1 Flavobacterium sp.
ATTTAGGGCCTTTTACATTGGAAAAAGGTCAAAGTCGCAACCATTCAATACAAATTCCAAATTATGTGGGTTCCGTGCGAACCATGGTGGTTGCTGGAGAGGTCAAAAACAGTGCTTACGGAAGTGTTGAAAAAACCACTCCTGTGCGTAAACCCTTGATGGTATTGGCCTCTTTGCCCAGAAAATTATCCCCTTCAGAAAAAGTAACCTTACCCGTCACTGTTTTTGCAATGGAATCTCAAGTGAAGAATGTAACGGTGCAATTGAAAATACCCACAGGGATGAAAGTTGTTGGTGCGACCTCACAAAACCTAACTTTTGAACGTCCTGATGAAAAAATGGCCTATTTTGAGCTGGAAGTGGGAGATAAAACCGGACCCACCAAAGTACAATTAGTAGCCACTTCAGGCAACGAAAGGGCCACCTATGAAGTGGAAATAGATATTGTGAATCCGAATCCAGTGACTCATGAATTACAAGAGTTGGTCTTGGAACCCGGAAAAACCATGAATTTGACTATACAACCTTTTGGAGTAGTGGGAAGTAATAAAGCCCGATTAGAAGTTTCCTCAATGCCCGCGATTGATTTCAACAAGAGATTGGCCTATTTGATTCAGTATCCACATGGATGTTTGGAGCAAACCACCTCTGCTGTTTTTCCTCAATTATTTTTGAATGATATTGCAGATGTATCTGACGCACGCAAATCTGAGATACAAAAAAATATAAAAGCAGGAATTCAAAAATTAGGTGGTTATCAAATAGCGAATGGAGGTTTTAGCTATTGGCAAGGCCAAAATTATACCGATGATTGGAGCACCTCCTATGTGGGCCACTTTTTAATGGAAGCCGAACGCAAAGGCTATATGCTTCCTCCGGGAACGAAATCGCGTTGGGTGGCCTATCAGCAAAAAGCAGCTAAGGATTGGAGAATGCGAAAAGATTCCCGCAATGATTTTGCTCAAGCGTATCGATTGTATACCCTTGCGGTGGCAGGCTCGGCAGATATGGCTTCGATGAACAGACTGAGAGAAACTCCCAATATATCCAATGAGTCTAAGCTGCGTTTGGCAGCTGCCTATGCATTGGTGGGACAAAAGCAAGCAGCTCAAACCTTGTTGGCCACAAGTGCTATCGATTCGGGCAGTCAACATCGTTATGATTACTATGGATCACCTGAACGTAACCAAGCCATGGCATTGGAAACATTATTGTTAACCGATGATAAAGCTCGGGCTTTTACGTTGGCTCAACGATTGGCTACATCACTTTCTTCAGATCAATGGATGAGTACACAAACTACGGCCTATGCTTTGTTGGCCATGTCTAAGTTTGCGATGAAAAACGGAGGCACAGGCATCGAACTCAATTATGAACTTTCCAACAAGAAAAACATTTTAAAAACTTCCAAAACCATGGCCGACCGAGAATTAACGGTAGGTGACCAAAAAGCAACGATGAGCTTTACAAATCTCAAGGATAACACGATATATATCAGGGTGATGAGCAGTGGTATACTTCCTGTAGGTCAGGAAAAAACGGCACAATCGAAACTATCGGCTACAGTGACCTATCAAACCCGAAATGGCCAAGCGGTAGTGATGCAGAAAATACCACAGGGGACTGAGTTTTTTGCGGAAATTACACTTAAGAATACCACCAATGAACGCATCGAAAATATAGCCTTAAGCCACATCATCCCAAGCGGATTTGAAATCGTTAACACTCGATTCACTGATTTTGGAAGTAGTGCTATAGCGAAAGTAGATCATACAGATATTCGCGATGATCGATCGTTGATGTATTTTGGTATGAAAGCAGGAGAAACTAAAAAGTTTAAAATACTGCTCAATGCTTCCTATCCAGGACGTTATTATATGCCTGGATTACAAGCTGAAGCCATGTATGATGCGACGTATTTGGTGAGAAGTAAAGGGCAATGGATTGAAGTGTCGAAGGAGTAAAAGGCTAAGGCTCTAAGCTCATCACCTTCTGAATCATCGGGTCTTCCTTGAGAAGAATGGAAAAATAGGTTTCCTCGTCAATCAACTGACGGGCAAATTCAGCCAACAGATGATTTTTGACCAATGGTTTGAATTTTTCCAATCTAAAAGTCATACCGGTATCGTTGAGATACTTTTGGAAAGCACTGAAATACAAATCAGTGTTTTCCATTTTTTGAATGAGTTGTTCTTTGGAGATATTGCTGAATTCTTTACGGTTTTTATCCAATTGTTCAAAAACAAAATAACTCATTAATCCCGATTGCAGTAGCATGTCTATGGCTTCTTCGCCGTGTTTTCCACTTAAGGGCACAAAATGATCAGGTACAATACCGCCACCGCCATACACTGTTCTTCCTTTAACCGTTTTAAACTTCAAACTGTCGGCCACCTTGATGCTGTCTTTTTCATAGAGTTCACCGTTTTGATACCTTCTTTCAAATTCACTGAAATAATCACCACTGTTTCCATTGGTATATGGTTTTTGAATTGAACGACCTGAGGGGGTATAATAACGTGCCACAGTCAAACGTACGGCTGAACCATCACCCAAGGGCATTTCGCGTTGCACCAACCCTTTGCCAAACGAACGACGACCAACAATAACGCCTCTGTCATTATCTTGAATAGCACCAGCCAAAATTTCTGATGCCGAAGCCGAATTTTCATTGATGAGCACCACCACATTGCCTTTTTCAAACGAACCTTTCACAGTGGCTTTAGTTTTGTCCATTCTGCCTTTTTTGTTTTTGGTAAAAACAACAATCGCCTCCGAACCCAAAAATTCATCAGCAATTTGAACCGCTTTATCCAAATAACCACCACCATTATCTCTTACATCGATGACGATACTTTTGGCACCTTCTTCAATGAGTTTTTTCAAACCCTTTTGAAATTCTTTATAGGTGGTTTCGGCAAATCGGTTGATTTTGATATAGCCCACTTCCGGGGAAATCATTAAAGCCACATCCACACTTTTAATGGGAATCAAATCTCGACGGAGTTTTACTTTCCATTTTAAATTTTCTGATTTTCTGTACATCGTCAAAGTCACCTCAGAACCCACTTGACCTTTTAGTTTGCCATAAAGACTATCATTGGGGAGGTTTTTGCCAAAAAGTTGGTGATTATCTGCAAAAAGGATGCGGTCTCCAGAACGAATTCCAGCTTTTTCAGAAGGACCGCCTAATACGGGTTTAATTACAGCGACGGTGTCTTTATACATATAAAAGTTGACACCAATACCCACAAAATCTCCTCGCATGGTTTCGGCTACTTGATTAAATTCCGTTTGCGAAATATAGACAGAGTGAGGGTCTAAACGTTCAAGAATCTCGCTTACGGTTACATCAACGATGCTGTCGGTATTGATTTCATCCACATATTCTCGTTCAATAAATTCAATGAGTTTATGGATTTTTGATTTAGGACTAGCTCCAGTACCCGTTGAACCTGTATGGGTATAGTTCGTAATGAGTCCTCCCACCCAAACCCCAAAAGCGAGAGCAGAGAAAAGAACAAGGGGCCAATATGTTTTTTTTATTTTCAAAACGGAATGATAATTTGCTTAATGCTAAACTTGGTCTTCTAGTTTTTTATTTAAACCTCGAATTTTATTATTTAAAACGTATAAAATTTTTATTAGCCAGAATTAAAAACAATTATTGCAAGGCTTGGTTTATTTTCTCTTAACTAGTCGAGGGTCAAAATAAAAACTTTTTTGTTCGATTAATTTTACTTGATTATAGTCTTTATGTTTACAGTTTAATATAAAATTATGGGATGTTGGGACTATTGCACTTGGAACTTTTAGCGAAATTGTCTTTCCTTCATCAATCCAATCTTGACCCATTTTAGAGAGTATAGTTGGAGAGGGATAATTTTGCCAATTACTAGGTAAATTAGAAATGGTTAGCTCTTCGATAGAGTTATCAGGTATTTCTATGGTTAGTATTTCTAAATCCGGAATAATCATAGGTGGTGCATGAACAATATTTTCCAATAAAGCAATTTCAATTGACTCACTTGTATAGAGGACAGGCGTTCCTTTTTGATTCCATCTGCCAGGAAATAAAGCCGCACCAGTTCCTGAAATATCTAATGAATGCTTTCTCTTGGTTATCCTATAAACAATCATCTTATTTAGCTATATACTCCATATTCGATTCTTCCCAGTAAATCTCTAACCTTTGATATTCCATTGGGGATCTCCAATAATTCCTTAGGCTCTAAACCACCTAATGCAGTATTTGGCAATTCAAGCCATTTAAAAAAGGTGTCTTGATCGGTAAAAACATCTTTTCCGTATAAGAATAAGTCCGTTAGTTCAAATAATTGAACAGAAAAATTTCTTTCCAATTTCCTGTCTTCTTTAACCCAACGATAAATGGTTGGAGCCGAAACATTTAACATTTCTGCCGTAGTGTTTCGTGGGATATTAAAATGTTTACGAAAATTATTTATGACATTAGCATTCACACCTTTGTTAGCAATAATTATAAAATCATAGGGACTCTCAATTTTTGATTTTATATATTTTCTTCCTAATATATTTAGAAGTGTATCATAGTGTTTCGTTGTAGTTTTATCAGAATGTATCATTTGATAATATAATTTATTATTTAACGAAATTAATGAAAAAAGAATGCCTATTGGATAAGAGTTTGTTAAAAATTATTCATAACCACGAACCTTTATAAGTCCAAATTTTCTATCAGTTCTATTTCTACTCCAGCTTTCTGCAAGAATTGAATCCCACTATCATCTTTGTAACCGTCCAGATAAACTACTCTTTTAATTCCGGATTGGTGGATCAGCTTACTACATTCTTTACAGGGCGAAAGGGTGATATACAAAGTGGCTCCTTCACAAGATTGGGTGGAGCCCGCTACTTTCAAAATAGCATTGGCTTCCGCATGGAGCACATACCATTTGGTAAATCCTTCTTCATCTTCACAGCAATTTTCGAAACCTGAAGGGGTGCCGTTATAACCGTCAGAGATAATCATTCGGTCTTTTACGATAATGGCTCCCACCTGTTTTCGTTTACAATAGGAGAGCTTACTCCACTCTTTCGCAATACGAAGGTAGGCCTTATCATATTTATTCAATTTGGTTTTATTCATATGGAGATACATATTGTTTTTCATTTGTCATATGTAATCGCTTCATCTTTTTAGGTGTTTGATTCCAACAAACTTGTTATTTGTTGCGATTTCATACTTTAACTTTCGTTATCTCAGAGGCTATCCACCCCAAATTTCACTTTCAATAATCATTGGAATGACCACGCCAATCACAAACGCAGAGGTGACCAGTGTCCAGTCCCTTTTAGAAAATCTAAAAAACGTTTGGACGATATAAGACAAAATCAAGGCAAAGAAAACCACAATGATTTGGGCGGTTTCAATACCAAGAGCAAATTCTAACAAAGGCAACATCTTTTCAGAGGCCGAGCCAGGTAAAATCGATTTGAAATAATTTGAAAATCCCAATCCGTGAATAATTCCAAAAAATAATGTGACAAACGCCACAAAGGTGATACTTTCCTTTTTGGCTGATTTCCCGGCCGTGAACAAATGAAAAAAGGCGGTGATCAGAATGGTAATTGGAATTAAAAACTCCACAAGACTCTCTTTGATGTAGATGACTTCATATACCGATAAAATCAAAGCAAGGGTGTGTCCCACAGTAAAAAGGGTCACCAAAATCAACACTCTTTTCCAGTCCTTAAAAGTGTAGGGCACGGTTAACGCCAGTAAAAACAAAACATGGTCATAGGCATTAATATCCAAGACATGTTTGAGGCCAATGTTAAAGTAAATCCAGAATTCTGACATACAAAAAGGTTTAAAGATTTGAGGTGTTCAAACTTAGTGTTTTTTTGGTTACGTCAATTATAAGGTTTCCTTAAGCCATCTGAAAAATTCATTTTGCCATACCAAAGCATTTTGGGGCTTGAGTACCCAGTGGTTTTCCTCTGGAAAATAGACAAAACGACTTTTAATGCCTTGCAATTGTGCTGCTTGATAGGCCTCTTGTCCTTGTCCGATGGGGACGCGATAGTCTTTTCCACCTTGAATGATTAAGATGGGAGTATCCCAAAGATGTACCTTTTTAATAGGGTTAAATTGCTCATAGGTTTTTTGTGCAGCAGCATTATTTTTGTCCCAATAAGGTCCGCCCAAATCAAAATCGGTGAAAAATACTTCTTCGGTGGTGCCATACAT
>JBKBOP010000119.1:0-6176 GCA_046293575.1 Flavobacterium sp.
TTTAAAAAACGAAACCTATTTCAGACCCGAAAAAGAGGGAAATGAATATGCTTCTGAATTAGTTACTCAAATTAGCAATCTTAATAAAGGTATATATCTAGATGAAGATTTGCAAAATTCATCGTGTACCGATTTTTGTATAGGAGTGTCTGGTTATCCCGAAAAACACATGGAGGCTCCGAGTATGGATAGTGACATCCATTTTCTCAAGCAAAAAATTAAATGTGGTGCCGATTATATCATTACTCAAATGTTTTTCGACAATCAAAAATTCTTTGATTTTGTACAAAAATGCAGAAACGCAGGTATTACAATTCCCATTATTCCGGGATTAAAACCATTGGCCACCAAAAAACAGTTGAATTTGATCCCTCACCGTTTTAAAGTAGATTTACCAGATGATTTGATTATGGACATTGTGAAAGCCAAAGACAATGATGCAGTCCATCAAATTGGTATTGAATGGTGTATACAACAAAGCAAAGAATTACTGGCTAATGGTTTCCCGGTTCTTCATTATTATTCTATGGGGAAATCAGAAAACATCAAAGCCATAGCCAAAGAAGTTTTCTAACTCGTAAATTAGTTATGTATATTTGCCGTGCTTCGAAAAATCTATCATGAGGAAAAGCTGTTTCGTATTGTTCTTTTTTTATACTTTCATATACGGACAGCGTGCAGAGGAGGGCTACTTTGATTTGATGCTATTCAGAGGAAGCGTCATGAATCATGCTCCAGACATCAATCATTTGATAACGGGACATCCCAGAGGTTTGGTTTTTAGTTATAATTTCAAAACCACAGGTACCAAAGAATGGCAACAAGCCTATAATTATCCTGATTATGGTGTGTCTTTTCTCTATCAAGATTTTGAAAATGAATTTTTAGGAAAGGTGTTTTCGTTGAATGCCCATTATAATTTTTTCTTTTTCAAAAGGAGATTAATGTTGAGAATATCGCAGGGAGTTGCCATGACTACCAACCCTTACGACAAGGAATTAAATTTTAAGAACAATGCCTTTGGTACTCGTTTTATGAGTAGCAATTATTTTTTGTTGCAATACCAAAAAGAGCGATGGCTCGGACCCGTTGGGATTCAAACGGGATTATTTTTTACTCATTTTTCGAATGGTAGAATCAAATCGCCCAACCGTGGCATCAATACTTTTGGAGTGAATGTAGGCTTAAACTATGCTCTTGGTGAAACCCCAGATCGAGTTTTAGTCGATACTTTACCTAAAGTTTCTGAACCTTTGAAATACAATTTGGTACTTAGAACTGGGCTCAATCAGAGTAGTGTGGTGGGCTCCAAACAATATCCCTTTTATCATTTTGGAGTTTATATTGATAAAAAAATCAGCAGGAAAAGTGCCTTGCAATTCGGTGGGGAGTTTTTTATCACTGAAAGTTTAAAAGAACATGTCAACTACCTTTCCGTTGCATATCCTGAGAAACAAGTTGTACCCAACACTGATTACAAAAGAGTAAGCTTATTTGTGGGGCATGAATTGTTTATCAATAATCTGTCTATTGAAACCCAAGTTGGAACCTATGTTTACAAACCCTTCAAACTGGATGCTGATGTGTATCAAAGACTAGGTTTGAAGTATTACATATCCTCAAAATTATTCACAGGTGTTGCTCTAAAGTCCCATGGAGCAAAAGCCGAAGCCATCGAATGGGCATTAGGCGTACGATTATGAGAGTTTCTTTTTTATACATAGTAGTGTTATTGTTTTCATTGAGTTCTTGTTCGCTCACCGAAGAATGTTTCAAAAAGACAGGTTCATTTGTGGAAAAACGATTTCAAACAGAAGCATTTGACAAGGTGTATGTGAGTAGTGGAATTGGTATGGTCTTACAACAAACGCCAAATCATGAAGTGGTAGTAGTGACTGGAAAAAATCTGATAGACAATATCAAAGTCGAAGTCAGAGACGGAGCACTTTATCTTGAAGATTTGACAAACTGTAATTTTGTTCGTGATTTCGGACAAGTGACCGTGTATGTTAATGCACCAGAGTTTTTAGAAATTCATTCCAAAACGGAACAATTGATTCGTTCAGAAGGAGTCATTTCAGTGCCTATTTTTAGATTATTATCGTTAGAACAAGGTGATGAAGCTGGAACTGGCGACTTTGAAATAGAAGTAAATGTAAGTCAGTTGGTAGTGGAAACCAATAACGCTTCGGCTTTCAACATAAAAGGAAACTGTTCTGAACTACTGTTGAATGTCTATGCCGGAAACGGTAAATTTCTAGGCAAACAACTTCAAGCACAAACCATAAAACTGTTTCATCGTGGCTCCAATGATTTGGAATTAGCTCCCATCCAATCCTTGGAGGGGACGATTACAGGTACTGGTAACGTTATTTTATTTAATGTGCCCCCTGTCATTAATATTAGTGAATTGTATACTGGGAGGTTGATTATTCAATAACTTTTTTTCCTGTCTTCTCCCTAAATATCGCCTCCAGATTTTTTGTTCTTTGAGTCAATTGCAATGTCTTTAAACCATTTTCTGTGGCAAAATCAAACAGTACGGGTCTCATGTCTGAGCCGGTTTCAAATTCCAACACCCAGTTTTTTCCATCCTCTGAGGTAGCTTGAGTAAGATAATTCAAAGCAAGAAGCAAATTTTTGTCCACAACCTCATTAAACTCCACCTCAAGTATTTGAACGCTTTTTTCCTCTCCCATCAATTTGTCGAGCTTTTTATCAGTCACAATCTTACCATGATTAATAATAATGACCCGATCACAGATGGCTTCCACTTCCTGCATAATATGTGTGGATAAAAAAACAGTCTTGTCTCTTCCTATATTTTTAATGAGCTCTCTAATCTCCACTAATTGATTGGGGTCTAAACCCGTGGTAGGTTCATCTAAAATCAGCACTTCAGGATTGTGTAACAACGCTGTGGCTATTCCCACACGTTGACGGTATCCTTTGGAGAGTTGTCCAATTTTTTTGTGGGCCTCTGGGGTGAGTCCGGTGAGTTCAATGACTTCCTGAATTCGGCTTTTGGAAACTCCATAGACATCGGCATTAAAAGCTAAGTACTCCCGCACATACAAATCGGTGTATAAGGGGTTGTGTTCCGGCAGATATCCTACAGATTTTTGTACTTTCTTGGCTTCTGTGGCAATGTCATAGCCATTGACCGTTGCAGTGCCTTCATCAGCTGTTTGATACGTGGTTAAGATTTTCATCAAAGTAGATTTTCCGGCACCATTCGGACCCAAAAACCCGACAATCTCTCCTTTTTCTATTTCAAATGCAATAACATCAAGAGCCTTTTGGGTTCCGTAATTTTTGGAAATTTGTTGAACGCTTATAGACATCGCAATAAAGTTTTGACAAAAATAAGTTTTTGAAAATTCACATAGACAAAATTGAAACAGAAAATAAATTATTCATAAAAATCAGTAGCAGGGTGAATTGTATTAGAAAATTGAATAATTTAGCACCAAACAAGTAACAGATGTTTTCTACAAATTATTACAACAACGCCTTTTATTACTTTTTCTTTTGGAAGAAGTCGGGATTGTTATGGTAATTTTTGAATAATAAAAATCGAATCACACCTAATAATCCCGACCAAAAAAGTCGGGATTTTTTTATTTTTATGAAAGAACTAGTAGCGATACAAGGCATTAAAGGATCATTTCATCACCACGTGGCCACTTCTCTGATGGGAGAAGCCATTGATATTGTTGAATGCATGACTTTTGAAGGTCTAGCAGATCATGTAGCAGATGGTTTTGCTAAAGTAGGCGTCATGGCCTTAGAAAATTCCATTGCTGGAGCCATACTACCAAACTATACCTTAATTGATAAAAATCAACTCCACATTACTGGAGAGTATTATCTCGATATTCAGCAAAATTTAATGGCATTGCCGGGTCAATTGATTTCTGATATTCGGGAAGTACATTCCCACCCGATGGCATTATTGCAATGCATGGATTTTTTAAAATCATTACCGGGAGTAAAACTGGTAGAAGATGAAGACACCGCCCTCACAGCCAAAAGAATTTCAGAACAACAATTAAATGGTATTGCAGCCATTGGAAGTTCATTAGCTGCATCTTTATATAAATTGAATATCTTGGAAAAGAGCATTCAAAATGTAAAAAACAATATGACTAGGTTTGTTATGGTTGAGAAGGGTAATGCACAAATTACGGATGCCAACTTTGATAAAGTCTCACTTAAATTTGAATTAGAGCATCAAAAAGGGTCACTAGCCAATGTCTTGCGAATCATGCAGGAATTTGATTTGAATTTGACCAAGATTCAATCCTTGCCATTAGTACACACGCCATGGAGATATGCTTTTTTTGTAGATGCTGTTTTTGAACGTCCTGAAACCTTTGAAATGGCTTTACCACAACTATTGAAACACACGCATCAATTAAAGATTATAGGTGTGTATAAAAATGCTTTATTATGATTACCACAGCCACTAGACTTCATCAGGTGCAGGAATACTATTTTTCCACCAAATTAAAAGAGGTGCAGCAGTTAATTGCTTCTGGAAAACCTATTATTAATATGGGTATAGGTAGTCCAGATATGCCACCGGCACCGCAGGTCATTGCTTCATTATATCAAGCCATGAGCGAGCCCAAAGCACATGAATATCAGAGTTATCAAGGTTTGCCTGAACTCAGAGCAGCCATGAAGAGATTTTATCACACACATTATGCTGTTGAAGAACAACTTCCCATTCAATTTTTACCCTTAATGGGTTCCAAAGAAGGTATTCTTCAAGTATCCATGGCTTTTTTGAACGTTGGCGATGAAGTGTTGATTCCCAACCCTGGCTATCCCACCTATACTTCGGTGACGCATCTAGTGCAGGCCAAGCCTGTCTTTTATGATTTAACTGAAACAAATCAGTGGGAACCAGATTTTGAGGCATTAGAGAAAATGGATTTGTCAAAAGTAAAACTGATGTGGGTGTCTTATCCTCACATGCCTACAGGAACCAAAGGAAATTTGGAGCTGTTTAAAAAGTTAGTTGCTTTTGCCAAAAAACACACTATTATTTTGGTGAACGACAATCCTTATAGTTTTGTATTGAACGAACAACCTGAATCCATTTTCCAGGTTTTTGGTGCCGATGAAGTTGCTATGGAATTGAACTCATTAAGCAAAACTTTTAACATGGCTGGTTGGCGGGTAGGGATGATTTCTGGTAACGCAGATTTTATCAACGCCGTGTTGAAAGTGAAAAGCAATATGGATAGCGGGATGTTTTATGGTATCCAAAAAGGAGCTATCACCGCCATGCAAATGGGTAAAGAATGGTTTGAAGAAATGAATGATATCTACAGAAAACGAAGGTATTTGATTTGGGAATTAGCCCAAAAATTGCATTGTACTTTCCAAGAAGATACTGCCGGGCTATTTGTTTGGGCAAAGCTTCCCGAGGGTCAAAATGCAGAACAAAAAGTGGATGAAATTCTCTATAATCAACATCTTTTTATCACCCCGGGAACGGTTTTCGGGAGTAATGGTGAAGGCTATTTGAGGTTTTCACTGTGCGTAACCGAAAAAAATATTATAGAAGCGATTCAACGTATGAAATCTTAAACGAATGAAAGTAGTTATAATTGGAATAGGGCTCATCGGAGGCTCCTTTGCCTTAGATATCAAAAGAATCTTTGACGGAGCTCAAGTATTTGGAAAAGATCAAAGTGAGGCTCATTTAAAAAAAGCAGTCGAATTAGGTCTAATCGATGCCTTGGCTCATGAAAATGATTTGCTAACGGCCGATATAGTTTTGGTGTCTGTGCCTGTGCACGCGACGGCAAGTTTACTCCCTGGAATACTTGATATTATTGGCAATAATACGTTGGTCATGGATGTAGGCTCCACCAAGTCACAAATATGTCAGTCGGTGAGTCAGCACCCCAAACGATCTCAATTTTTGGCAATGCACCCCATTGCGGGTACTGAATTTTCAGGACCCGAAGCAGCCATAAGTGGTCTCTTTGAAGGGAAGACCAACATCATATGTGAATTTGAAAAAACAGCATTTAAACTACAAGAGAAGGCTTTGAACCTATTGTCAAAATTACGAATGCGAATTCGTTATATGGATCCTATTGCTCATGATAAGCATAGTGCTTATGTGTCGCACCTTTCACCTATGAGTTCTTTTATGC
>JBKBOP010000120.1:0-6127 GCA_046293575.1 Flavobacterium sp.
CTTCCATAACAATCTGAGCCGCTTTCAGCACATCCAAATGGTCTGCTTCGGCAAAAACCACTCGCTTAGGAGCAGTTCGAGCACGGTTGGTGAGCAATCGTACCATTTTATTGTCATTCCCCAAACGCTCCTCTAATTCCATTTCATATTTTTCCCAATCGGTAATGGGATTTTTGGCAACGCCAGATTCCATGGCTGCTCTAGCTACGGCAGGAGAAACGGTAACAATCAATCGTGGGTCAAAAGGTTTGGGAATAATATAATCTCTTCCAAATACTAATTTGGTTTCCCCATAGGCAATATTTACTTGTTCAGGCACAGGCATTTTGGCCAAACTAGCCAAAGCATGCACGGCAGCCATTTTCATGGCTTCATTGATTTTGGTGGCACGTACATCCAAAGCTCCTCTAAAAATATAAGGGAATCCTAATACATTATTCACTTGATTAGGATGGTCTGAACGTCCTGTTGCCATAATGATGTCTTCTCGGGCACTCATGGCTAGATCATAGTCAATTTCCGGAACGGGGTTCGCCATGGCAAACACGATTGGGTCATTTGACATGGACACCAACATTCCAGGTGTCAAAAGGTTCCCAACAGAGAGCCCCAAAAATACATCAGCTCCGACCAAAGCTTCGGCCAACGACATTGCTTTTACATTACGGGCATATTTTTGTTGAAGCTCTGATAAATCATTTCGGTCAGTGGTTAGCATGCCGTCTTTGTCAAACATGCAAATGTTTTCGGGTTTCACTCCAAGGGCAACATAAAGATTTGCACAAGCCAATGCGGCAGAACCCGCACCAGAAACCACGATATAAACTTCATCAATTTTTTTGTGAGCAAGCTCAAGAGCGTTCAACAAAGCCGCAGAAGAAATAATAGCGGTCCCGTGTTGGTCATCATGCATGACAGGGATATCTAATTCCTCAACTAATCGTCTTTCAATTTCAAAAGATTCAGGGGCTTTGATGTCTTCCAAATTGATTCCTCCAAAGGTGGGGGCTATATTTTTAACCGTTTCGATAAACTGGTCAATGTCTTTCGTGCCAACTTCTATATCGAAGACATCAATACCGGCAAAAATTTTGAATAACAAACCTTTGCCTTCCATAACGGGTTTAGAAGCTTCTGGACCTATATCGCCGAGCCCTAACACAGCCGTACCATTGGAGATAACCGCTACAAGGTTGCCTTTGGCAGTATATTTATATACATTGTTGACGTCTTTAGCAATTTCCAAACATGGCTCCGCTACTCCCGGCGAATAGGCCAAGGATAAATCCCGCTGGGTAGCGTATTTTTTGGTAGGTACAACTTGAATTTTTCCCGGAGTGGGCTTGGCGTGGTATAATAAAGCTTGACGGCGTTTAGTGTCTTTGTGCATGGAACTTGTTTTCTATTGGAAAAGCAAAGGTACAAGAGTCAAGGGAATTGAGGAATATAGTTTTAGATTTTGTTGAGATTTTAAATAAAGAAGAAAGTTATTGATTTCTTCTAACCATGACCCAAGTATAAAACAAATCACCGTTAGACATAAAGTTATCTAATATCATTTCATTTTTAGACAGCCTTCTCACTTGGAAAACCCCCACATTGTTAATTTGAAGTTTTTTTTCTTGACTTGAAAGAAACCATTGAGAACTCATTGGCAAATCTGCACTGCATGAGGTTAAAAAATGATTTTTGTAGAAAAAAGAATTACTTCTAAGCTCCCAATGGTCTTTTTTGGCTACACAAAGATGCTCATAGGGTAACACCGAACCATCTGGCATAATTTTCTCTTTATACTCCCAAAAACCAATTACGTTTGTATAATCTATTTTAACACTTCCTTCTTCATCATCGCTATTGCTACAGGATAAGGATAAAATCAAAATGGAAAGAAATAAAAGTTTTTTCATGATGCTAATATATTGAAATTTAAAAAAGACGAATTACTAATCTAGTCAAAAAACCATATTTGACAATATCCTAAATCTACAAAATGTAAAAATATTGTTAGCACAACCCCTGTAAAATAAATCCATTTAAAAATATTTGAAGTTAATTTTCCATTGTATTTTATATAATCGATAAGTAAAATAATAAATCCGAGTAAAGACCCAAAATAACCAATTGCAGGTAAAGGGTAAACAAAATCATATATAATATTTACTGGAGTATCTTTTGGGTCAAGCTCATAAAATGTTGTTGAATTAATAGAGATTATAGTTACCAAAGTATAAACGTAAATTGATGACAATCCTAAAAGAGGTATTGTAAGTATAAAATTTAATATTTTTTTAATTTAATTTAGTTTTTAATTTTAAACAAATTATCCCACCCAGTATCATCTTTTTTAAAGTCTGATCGTGTGACAAGTCCACCTTTTGCTAAAGCATAAATTGTTTGAATGAATCCACTTTTACTATAATCCATTCTTACAACAAAATCTGCTGTCACAGTTACACTTGTGTATCCATCATTAACTTTATAAACTTTTCCTCTAACATTTATACCATCAACTAGGTCATAGGTTTTCTCTCCTGACCCAAGTGGTAATGCTTCATTTGTACTCTCGGGCTTATAATGTATAGTTCTTTTTGATTCGTTTAAAACGAAAGGCTTTTCATCAGTCGTATTAGTGTCATTGGTGTCTATAATATGTAGAACCCCATCTTCACTGTCCTTTGTGTGTGCCGCATGATTCAAGCCACTCACTACTAAACCCGTTACAGCCCCCTGCCAAAAGTTTCCTTTAGATAGACTAGCACCGGCACCCCCTGCTATTGTTCCAAAAGCTAAAATGCCAACACTACTTTGAGAAAACTTACCTCCTAGTCCATTCCAAACTGTCCGTAACATGGTACAATCGCCATTATCTTTAATATTATCACCACCAGACCAAAATGAAGAAACTAAACTACTTAAAGAACCACTGGCAAAACCTGTCCAAAATTTACCCCCTTGAACACCACTCATTAAGCCTTGAAATGAACTCTGGGCTGAATCATCTAATCTAGTAATTCAATCTAGTATGAAAATATAATTACTTTTAAAATTACAGAAATATTAATTCAATTTTTTGACATATTAACTCATTTCAAAAACCCAACATTCCGTTTCAACCCTTCCAACTTCGTTCGTTTCACAGCAGAATTTTTAAAAACTTTTTTAAAAACGTCTTCGGTGATTTCTTCCCAATCCTTTTTAGTAAAAGAAAGTAATTCTGGCGAGGCTTGAAATAGTGGTTCATTATGCGGTTGAGAAAACCGATTCCAAGGACATACGTCTTGACAGACATCACAACCAAACATCCAATCATCAAAACTACCTTTCATCTCGTTGGGCAGGTTGTCTTTTAATTCAATGGTGAAATAGGAAATGCATTTGCTGCCATCCACCACATAAGGAGCGACTATGGCATCGGTAGGACAAGCGTCGATACATGCCGTGCACGTACCGCAATGGTCCGTAGTTGGGGTGTCATAGTCAAGCTCCAGATCGACAATAAGTTCAGCGATAAAGTAAAAGGAGCCTACCTTTTGGGTCAACAAATTACTATTTTTTCCTAGCCAACCCAAACCACTCTTGGCAGCCCAAGCTTTATCCATCACCGGAGCAGAATCGACAAAAGCTCGTCCGGAAACTTCGCCAATTTCGGTTTGAATAAAGTTTAAAAGTTCTTTCAGTTTTTCTTTGATTACAAAATGATAATCTTGTCCATAAGCATATTTGGAGATTTTATAGCTTCCCGGATTCTGAAATTCAGAAGGATAATAGTTTAGTAAAAGTGAAATAACACTTTTGGCTCCGTCCACCAACAACCTTGGGTCTAATCGCTTATCGAAGTGGTTTTCCATATAGGCCATTTGGCCGTGCATTTGGTTGTTGAGCCACTTTTCAAGTCTGGGAGCCTCTTTTTCTAAAAATGCAGCCTTAGAAATACCGCAGGATAGGAAACCGAGGCGTTGTGCTTCATGTTTGATGAGAGAGGTATGTTTTTCTTGAGGATTCATATTTGAATTAGACTTTGGAGGATATTTGAATATTTAATGGTTGGAAGAGGAAAGTCAGAACGTTGTTGAAAATCATTTACATTCACTAATACCCGATACATTTAAGTATTACAGCGACAAAACTTTCCTTGGATTTAATATTCATTCAGCCTTACTTCCATGTTAACATAGCTCAAAGAATAACTGTTGGAATTGTCAAAAGCAATGCACTTTGCATGACCTTATTTCCTGCTGTTTTGATTCTATTTATCTTGAGTTTCATCTTTAAACAATTCGTGTAATTTCTGTTGCAATAGCTTTTTGTCTGGCAGTTGGGTTTTATACTCAGAAACCATTGTTGGAGAAAGACTCCTACTTAAAGCATATTCAACTACTTCTGTGTCTTTATCTTTGCATAGCAAAACTCCAATACTAGGGTTTTCATTAAATTTCTTTACATCACGGTCTAAAGCTTCTAAGTAAAAGTTCAATTGTCCTAAATGGTCAGGTTTAAACTTGTCGGCTTTAAGTTCAAATGCCACTAAACATTGTAGACCTCGATGGTAAAAAAGAAGGTCTATGTAAAAATCGTTGTTGCCAACTTGTAATTTGTATTGTTCACCAATAAATAAAAAATCTTTTCCTAATTCGAGTATAAAGTTTTTCATTTGTCTTACAAGTCCGCTTTGTAAATCACTTTCATTATATGGCTCATGTAGGTTCAAAAATTCAAACACATAGCTATCTCGGAAGGTGTTTTTAAGGTCGTGATTAATTTCATTCAACGAAGTTGTGAGATTTGATTTTCCAATCATTATTCGCTCGAAAAGACTAGCTGAAATTTGTCGGTCAAGTTCTCTTTTACTATAGTTTTCCTGTTTTACAAGTTCAAGGTAAAACTCTTTTTCTTCGATTGTTTTACACCTAGAAAAGATGAGCATATTATTTGTCCATCCAATTTCTCTCACCAGTGGTGCGAGTTTTGGAAAATCGTTATAGGATTCAAAAAACTGCTTCATTCTCCACAAATTCTTATCAGAAAAGCCTTTTATATCAGGTTCGTTTTGCTGAATATATTTAGCTAATTCATTTACGATTGAGTCACCCCACTCTGACTGTTGAATTTTCTTAGTGATATATTCTCCGATATTCCAATAAAGGTTTATAAGTTCAGCGTTTACAGCTCGAATCGCATTAGCTCGAGATTGTTTTATAAGTTGAATTATGTCCGTAAAACGTTTATCCATCTTTGATTCTTATATCACAAATTTAAATTTAAAATCTTTAGGTCGTATAATGTTTAATGAATTCTACCATTGTTGTCACTAGAAGACCTTCTTAACTTGTTAAAATGAAAGAAGGACAAAATTAAATTGATTTGAAAAGAAGTCCATCTATTACTAATAACTATCAGTTTCAAAAAGTGCTTTCAAGTCTTTAAGCACTCACCTCCTAACAAACTCCAAAATTGCGTTGTACGGTTTTAATGTAATCAAAGGCTTGATTTCAATAGGAACTTTCTTCTCCACTATTTCAAATTGTTCAACCAAGGCCATGATGGTTAAAATCATTTCATACATAGCAAAATTATTTCCGATACACATTCTGGGTCCGGCACCAAATGGGAAATAATGTTTTGAGAATTTTATGTTTTCATCTAGAAATCGCTCCGGTATAAATGCCTCTGGGTTTTTCCAAAAATCGGCATGTCGATGGATTTCATAGACCGAAAACAAAAGGTTTGAGCCTTTGGGCAAGGTCCAACCGTTAAAATGGTCTTCCTCTTTATTCACCCGATCAATAAAATAGGCCGGAGGATACAATCGCATAGATTCCTCAAT
Source organism: Flavobacterium sp. (assembly GCA_046293575.1). Taxonomy (GTDB): domain Bacteria; phylum Bacteroidota; class Bacteroidia; order Flavobacteriales; family Flavobacteriaceae; genus Flavobacterium. The sequence continues at coordinate 5,825 of JBKBOP010000120.1, forward strand.
GACCAACTTGGTATAACTCGCTTGTTTGATCCATTGCATGAGATCGGAAGATTCCCTTTTGATGTTGCGTACTTCTTCTACAATTTTCTGCTGAGCTTCAGGGTGTCGTGCCAATAATTCGCAGGTAAACGTAAGGGCATTGGAGGTCGTTTCGTGGCCTGCTGCGAATAAAATCAAAATCTCATCGATCAACTGTTGCTCTTCCATAGCTGTACCATCTTCATAACGTGCATTGAGCAACATGTCGAGCAAATCATCATGTTTAAGTTGGCTTTGCTTTCGCTCTTCTACTAATCTTCTGAG
>JBKBOP010000121.1:0-6033 GCA_046293575.1 Flavobacterium sp.
CACCAAACTTAAAAATCTTCATCTATCAATCAATTAATCGTTGTGTAATTGTATAAAAGCCTCTATTCCGTTTTCGTCCATGTGAACCACCCTCCAATCTTGCAACACCTTTGCACCTGACTTTTCATAAAAATCAATGGCGTGGTTATTCCAATCCAAAACATTCCATTCAATTCTTCGCACACCGTCGCGTTTCCCTTGACGGATAATTTCTTTGTATAAAGCCCAACCCGCACCGGTACCACGTTTGCTTTCACTCACAATCAAATCCTCTAAATGAATAGTTTTCCCTTTCCAAGTTGAGAAACGGTAGTAATACAAAGCCATTCCAATCACTTCTTTATTGACTTCAGCCACAATACATCCAAATAATGGATTTTCAGAAAAACCACAACGCTCCAAATCGTCAACAGTAATGACCACGGCATTAGGTTCTTTTTCAAAAACGGCTAATTCCTTGATAAGCTCAAGGATGACTGGTATATCTTGCAAAGTTGCTTTTCTAATTTTCATGGTTTGAAGCTAAATCCGGTGGTTCGTTGCAAGTCCTCGTCGGCCTGCTGTTTTTGTCTCGCTTTTTTCAGGAGCTTCTTGGGTCGCTCTGCCTCAAGCGGTCAAAAATCAGCAGCCCTCCTGTGGGCTTTTCACTTCCCCCCGGGCTATAAAGGCACAAAAATACAACACTAAGAACTTAACTAAATAATAATTTACAGCATATCACAAAAATATCGATATTTGTGCCAACCTAACAACTACATCGATTTCGCTATGGAAGAACGCAACAAAACCCTTGGAGAATTTATCATTGAAAAGCAAGAAGAATTTCAATATTCCACAGGTGAACTATCAAGAATTATCAACTCCATTCGTTTAGCGGCAAAAGTGGTAAACTACAAGGTCAACAAAGCTGGCTTAGTGGATATCGTTGGAGCGGCTGGTGACCAAAACATACAAGGAGAAGACCAGCAAAAATTAGACGTATTTGCCAATGATACCTTTATTCAAACCCTCATTAATCGGGAGATTGTTTGTGGTATTGCTTCAGAGGAAAGTGATGAATATATCACCGTAGCTGGTGGAGATAATGGTCACAACAATAAATATGTTGTACTAATGGACCCTTTGGATGGTTCTTCAAATATTGATGTCAATGTTTCTGTGGGTTCTATTTTTTCGGTGTACAGAAGAAAAACACCCATTGGTTCCCCTGTTACTTTGGATGATTTCCTTCAACCCGGGGTGAATCAAGTGGCCGCGGGTTATGTAATTTATGGCACCTCAACCATGTTGGTATATACCACTGGACATGGCGTGAATGGTTTTACACTCAATCCAGCCATTGGAACATTTTACCTTTCCCATCCCAACATGAAATTCCCTGTAGACGGAAAAATATATTCTATCAACGAAGGGAATTATGTTCATTTTCCACAAGGGGTAAAAGATTATATTAAATACTGTCAGTTAGAGGAAGGAGATCGCCCTTATACTTCACGATACATTGGAAGTTTGGTTTCTGACTTTCATAGAAATATGATTAAAGGAGGTATTTATATTTACCCAACTAGTTCCAAAGCCTCAAAGGGAAAACTAAGATTGCTGTATGAATGCAACCCCATGGCTTTTCTAGCAGAACAAGCTGGCGGGAAGGCCTCAGACGGCTACGAACGCATCATGGAAATCCAACCCACAGAATTACACGAACGGGCACCATTCTTTTGTGGAAGCTTAAACATGGTTGAGAAAGCTGAGAGCTTTATGAAATAGACATCCAATAAAAAAGTCCCTCGCGGGACTTTTTTAATTTATGAGGGGTCGTTCATAACAAAGGACTCCATAAACTTAGTGGTATAGTTACCGGACACATAAGCCGGATCATCCATTAATTGTCTATGAAATGGTATGGTCGTTTTAATTCCCTCTATATAGAATTCATCCAAAGCACGTTTCATTTTATTGATGGCTTCTTCACGGGTTTGAGCCGTTGTAATCAATTTTGCAATCATGGAATCATAATTGGGCGGAATGGTATACCCTGCATACACATGGGTATCTAACCGAACTCCATGTCCGCCAGGAGAATGTAGCACTGTAATCTTTCCTGGTGACGGACGAAAATCGTTATAGGGATCTTCAGCATTAATTCTGCATTCTATGGAATGCATTTGGGGAAGGTAGTTTTTACCTGAAATAGGCACCCCAGCCGCTACTAAAATTTGCTCACGGATTAAATCATAATCAATCACTTGTTCAGTGATAGGGTGTTCCACTTGAATTCTAGTATTCATCTCCATAAAAAAGAAATCACGGTGTTTATCCACTAAGAATTCAACCGTGCCGGCTCCTTCATATTTTATGAATTCAGCTGCTTTTACAGCGGCTTCTCCCATTTTAAATCGGAGTTCATCGGTCATAAATGGAGAAGGCGTTTCTTCTGTTAATTTTTGATGTCTTCTTTGAACAGAACAATCTCTTTCTGAAAGGTGACAAGCTTTACCATAAGCATCACCCACTACTTGAATTTCAATATGTCTTGGTTCCTCTATGAGTTTTTCCATATACATGCCATCGTTTCCAAATGCGGCCGCTGCTTCCTGACGAGCACTTTCCCAAGCTTTTTGAAGCTCTTCTTCTTTCCAAATAGCTCTCATTCCTTTACCTCCACCACCAGCGGTAGCTTTCATCATGACGGGATAACCTATTTCTTTGGCAACTTTTTTGGCGTCTTCCAATGATTCTAAAATACCTTCAGATCCTGGAACACATGGTACTCCAGCTTCCTTCATGGTTGCTTTGGCTGTAGCTTTATCACCCATTTTGTCAATCATCTCTGGAGAAGCACCAATAAATTTGATACCGTGCTCCTGACAAATTTTAGAAAATTTAGAGTTTTCAGATAAGAACCCATAACCTGGATGTATCGCATCTGCATTGGTAATTTCAGCCGCAGCAATAATGTTGGACATTTTCAAATATGACAAATTACTCGGTGGGGGACCAATACAAACTGCTTCATCTGCAAATTTTACGTGTAGACTTTCTGCATCTGCAGTAGAATAAACTGCCACCGTTTTGATGCCCATCTCACGACAAGTCCTTATGACTCTCAGGGCAATCTCGCCTCGATTGGCTATTAATATTTTTTTAAACATAGTTTTATTAATTAGATAATTAGACAATTCTGAATTTAGAATTTAGAATTCAGAAAAACTGAACCCTTTATCCCGAGTACTTGGGACTAATTTCTAATTTTAAGAGGGATCGACTAAAAATAAAGGTTGATCAAATTCAACTGGAGAAGAATCATCAACTAAAACCTTCACAATTTTACCTGAAACCTCAGATTCAATTTCGTTGAAAAGTTTCATTGCTTCAATAACACAAACCACGTCCCCTTTTTTTATTGTTGTCCCAACCTCAGCGAATGGGGGTTTGTCTGGAGAGGGTTTGCGGTAAAGTGTACCAATCATTGGAGACTTAATAGTAATCAGATTTGAACTTTCATCAGATGGCACAGATGGAGGGGTCACAGGGACACTTGCCACTGGGGGCGTTGGAGCCGCAGGAGCCGCAGGAGCCGCCATTTGTGGTTGTACTTGATAATAATTGGCCTCAGCCGCACCGGCTTCAGTAGTCTTAATGGTGATTTTAATGTCATCCATTTCTAATTTCACCTCAGTAGCACCTGATTTGGCTACGAATTTGATTAGGTTTTGAATTTCTCTGATATCCATGTTATCTAGTTTTGGTTTAGTTTGATATTATTTTTTGTTGTAAGCCCATTTTAAATAGATGGCTCCCCAGGTGAATCCACCACCAAAAGCCGCAAAAATTAAATTATCCCCTTTTTTGAATAAGTGTTCAAAATCAGTTAGCAATAAAGGTAGCGTAGCAGAAGTAGTATTTCCATATTTTTCGATGTTAATGAGTACTTTTTCGTCAGAAAGTCCCATTCTTTGAGCGGTGGCATCAATGATTCTTTTATTGGCTTGATGTGCAATTAAATAGCTTACATCCTCGTGAGTTAGCTTATTTCTCAATAAAATTTTCTCACTCACATCTGCCATACCTGAAACGGCATACTTAAAAACAGCTTTCCCATCTTGAAAAACAAAATGTTCTTTATTTTTGACCGTTTCTTCAGAAGGTGGCTTAATAGAACCTCCAGCTTCAATTTTTAGAAACTCTCTGCCAATACCATCACTTCTTAAAAATTCGTCTTGAAGCCCAAGTCCTTCATAATTAGGCTCAAAAAGCACAGCTCCAGCTCCGTCTCCAAAAATAATACAGGTAGCACGATCTGTGTAGTCAATAATGGAAGACATTTTGTCGGAACCAATCAACAACACTTTTTTATATCTACCTGATTCAATGTAGGCTGCAGCTGTAGACATTCCATATAAAAAACTCGAACAAGCAGCCATTAAATCAAACGAAAATGCATTTTTAGCACCAATTTGAGAGGCCACATAAACCCCTGTGGCAGCCACTGGCATATCGGGTGTAGCTGTTGCCAGAATGATTAAATCTATTTCCTCTGGGTTTAATTCTGTTTTTTCAATGAGATTTCTAGCAGCTTTAATAGCTAGGTAGGAGGTTCCCTTACCTTCTTCTTTCAACAATCTTCGTTCCTTGATTCCTGTTCTAGTAGTAATCCATTCGTCATTGGTGTCCACCATTTTTTCTAAAATGCTGTTTGACAACACATAATCAGGAACATATGATCCTACGCCTGTAATGGCAGCAGTTATTTTATTCATAAAGGTGATTTTAGGCTTAAAAAGCTAAAAAGTGTTGGAAATTACAAAAAAAAAAGCAATTTTGAATGTAATTGAAGCAATTTTGAACAAAAACAGCTTCTAACAAAAAAACTCTCACAATGTGAGAGTTTTACATTTTACTGTATACTAATTAAGCAACTGCTTCTGATTTATCAATAACCACTTGACCTCTGTAGTACATTTTTCCTTCATGCCAGTAAGCTCTGTGATATAGGTGAGCTTCACCAGTAATTGGACAGGTTGCAATTTGAGCAACTGTGGCCTTATAGTGTGTTCTTCTTTTGTCTCTTCTTGTGGACGACTGTCTTCTTTTAGGATGTGCCATTTTATTTTATTTTACTTTTTTTTATCCGTTAACAACTTTTTCAAAGAATCCCAACGAGGATCCGTATTTTCATCACTTTCTTTATTTTGAGTATTTATGTTTGACGATAGTGATTCTAGTTTTTCAAGAACATCAGATTGCATGGTGCCATCCTTAACTCCTGGATGTATTCTTTTACTGGGCACAGACAAAACAATCATTTCATAGATATACTGTGAAACATCAATTTGGTATTCTCCATGAGGCAGAATTAACAACTCTTCATTTTCATTATTGAACTCATCTCCAAACTTAACTACAAGTTTAAGTTCACCTTTAATGGGTAAGTCAAACAACTCGTTGGTTATATCACAGGGAACATTTACAGTGCCTTTGTGTTTGAAAGTTAGTTCCAAAAAAGTTGATTTTTTTTCAAAAATTAATGAAACCTCAATGTTGCAGGATTCAAAATCATCAAATTCAAAATTCTCAAAGAACGATTTATTAATCTCAAACGTAAATGGATGTTTTCCAAGCTTTAATCCTGCGTAAGGAATTAAAAATTCATTATTTAACTTCATCGTTGACGTCCATTACACCCATTCCTTTTCAAAACGGGTGTGCAAAGATATAAAAATCTACCAATTCCAACAAATGGAAATTAAATTTTATTCAAGCTTCATTTTTCTGATTTTCAGGGGGCTTTCTGAAATTTCAGCATATACTTGTCGGTTCCTGAAAACATCCAAGGCCAAATAGACCGCTTCTTTAAAAGAATTTGGATCAGCTTCATTCTTTCCAGCTATTTCCATGGCAGTACCATGATCCGGTGAGGTTCTCACTTTCGATAGTCCTGCTGTAAAATTAACTCCTTGTCCAAAACTCAGCGTTTTGAAAGGGATTAAACCCTGGTCATGATAGCATGCTAATATTCCGTCAAATTGTTTG
>JBKBOP010000122.1:0-5819 GCA_046293575.1 Flavobacterium sp.
TTTAAAAAATTAAAGCACTTAAAAACAGTTAAATAGATTCAATTAATCAAAGTAATACTTCTTTTATTTCATTCGCTTTTTGACCTATGGGCTTCTTGGATTTAATTCGTATTTTGTTTATATGTGAAGTAATCACTTAAGGTCTTTAAATAGCAACCTTTTGGGGTCAGGCCTTACGTATTTGATTCATGATGTTTGATTAGTCAAAATTCTCTCACTACTTAGTAATTTTATTATCGCAATATTACGATATTATAAGAGGTCAAACAAGTTTTTTATCGAAAATATTTGCGTTATATCGAATTCTTAACATGAATTTTATAATTCAAGGGTTTTTAAACTAAGTTTGTTAGTGGTAATTGAAGCCCCATTTCTTTGCCCCAACCGTGTGTAACCTACAAATTATTACATTATTTCATGTGAACTAATGTGTTACAATTTGTTTAAGAATTTGTAGGTGTATGGAACAACGTTACCTCATCCTTGATGATGACTCCAAAAATACCGTGAAAATACGCTCGTTATTGAGTGATTTTCACAACTTTGTTTTTGTTGGTGCGGCGTCTACATTTCAAAAAGGGTTAGATTTAGTTTTAGAAACCCTTCCGGATATCGTTTTTTTAGAAATAGAGCCGGAAGATCAAAGTTCAGGTCTTTCTTTGTCGTTTATAAGTGAGTGTCATAGGTTGTTATTAAAAGTCCCTGTATTTATTACCTATTCTACTTCACAAGATTTGGCTTTGCAGGCCTTGCGTTATGGTGCCATTGATTTTCTGCCCAAACCATTTGAGGCAAGTGATTTTAGAAGGGCTTGGTTTCGGTATGCAAAAGAACAGCAAATACTTCTGCCAACGCCTAAGGAGTTTACCTATTCCAATGTAGAAGATGCAGAAGAAACTTTAGAGGAATCTGATTCAAAAGTATATCCAGAAACGGCCAATGAGAATTTGGCATTGTCATGGGAACCCGTCTTGAATGAAATTCGTTCATTAAAAGCAGCATTACTTCAGTTTTCTTCACAAGTGCCAACTATGAGTATAGACACAGAGTCTCTCACTCAAAAGATAACAAATTCTTTAAAAGAGGTGTTGCCGACATCTCTCACCAGTGAACTTCAAAATACCCTCCAACAATTAAATCAATCTACTTTTCCTCATGAGCCAACCGAAAGAAGTGCTGCTGTGCCTCAAGGGAGATCTGTGATTTGTATTAAATCGTATGGAGATTATCGTTTTTTGGAACTTAATGAGATAGCCTTTTTAAAAGCCGATAATAACTCCACCGACATCACTTTGTCTAATGGCGAACTTATCACAGCTTTTAAAACCCTGAAGTATTTTGAAGAAAGCCTCCCGGGAAATTTCTATCGCATTCACAACAGCTATATGGTGAACCGCGATTTTATCAGCCGTATCCATACGGGAAATAGTGAGTGTTATATTAAAGATTCCAAGACCAAGCTTCCTTTTTCAAAAGGATATAAGGAAAAAGTGGAACAGATTATTGAGTTTTTAGCCGGTTCTGACTTCAAAGAGGCTTAAACTTTTCATATCAAATACATTTTAAATTCATTCATTCACCATCGAATGACTATCATTTACCAAACAAGCCTTGATTTTCTTGGGGTTAGTTGAGTTCGGTTCTACTTTTACATCGTCAAATCACTCATAACCACGTGTTCGATTTGTCACCAAAAAAAGAAACCAAATTTAACAATATAACTTTAGAAATTATGAAAACAATTTTTGCTTTATTAGGATTATTTATGTTCGCTTCTGTTTCAACTACTAATGTACAAGCGACTTCAAACGATAATGACGCTCCAGTTCTTACTCAAGAGGATGGTGAATTAGGAAGAAAAATTCTTATTAGATTATAAGAATTACACAATATTTAATTTAAAATAATACTTTTGCTAATATGTTAGCAAGAGTATTATTTTTTTTTATACTAATTTCTACACTATTTTCGTGCAATGACAAACAGGTTATTGCCAATCAAGATTTGCAAGATAGTATTGATTACTACATAACCAAAAGCCTACTTGCGAATACAGTAGATGAGCAAGTTTTTTATTCTTCAAAAGCAGAATTACTGAATAATCAAATCAATAACGATTCGTTTTATTTTGCTAATCGATTTAAAATATCATTCTCATATTTCAATTTTAACAAAAATAAGGAGTTTAAAAAACAAAACGAGGAACTTTTAAGCAAAGCTATTTCTCAAGAAGATTCCTTAAATATTGCAAGAGCTTACAAAAATTTAGGAGAATATTATTTCAAAGAATCTATTAATGATACTGCAGTAATCTACTATAATCTTGCTCAAAAAATTTATTTTAAAAGGAATGACAATTTAAACACAGGACGTTTACATAACAATATTGCTAGTGCGAAATTTAAGTCGAGAGATTTTTTTGGTGCTGAAAAGTCTGCTACAATTGCGTTAAGTTTTTTAAGATTAGAAAACGATTTATATGATAAGTGGCAATCTTACACTATTCTTGGTTTAGTTTCAATTTCTTTAAAGGATTATGATAAGGGGGAAGAATATTTATTCAAAGCTCTTGATTTATCAAAAGATGATTCACTAATTGATTACTATTCTTACGAAACAACGCTAAATAATATCTCATTACTTTACATTCAGGTTGAAAAATTTAAACAATCATATGATTATGCTAATTTAGCCCTCCAAAATCAATTGCTAGTCGAAGAATACCCAGAGCTATATGCATCGTTACTCAACAACAGGGCTTCGTATTATATCAGCATTAAAAATTATGATTTAACTCTCGAAGATTTAAATTCTGCTTTACAAATACGTGAGGCATTAAAACTGAATTCTAAAATTGTTGAGACCTATTTAAGCTTTTCAAAATTCTATCTGTCTCAAAATGATGGCATCAAGGCATTAAATTATGCTAAACTTGCTTTTGAAACTGCTAATACGACAAATATATTGAACTTAAAGGTCGATGCTTTATCTGCTCTTACCAATATAAATGATAACTCATATAAAGAGTATTCCAAAGATTTTATTACCCTCAACGACAGCCTCATCAACATGGAGCGTAAAAACTCCGAAAAGTTTGCCCGGATCGAGTTTGAGGCAGATGAAATGAGGCGGCAAAATGAAATCTTAAACTTACGAAATCGCAATATTTACACCCTGGCGGCTTTGATTATTGCTACCCTTCTAATTGTTTATTTATTCAGAGAACGCCGCAACCGTTTAATTCGTTTGAGATTGTTGGAGGCCCAACAACATGCCAATGAAGAAATTTATAATTTGATGCTCAATCAACAACAAAGACTGGAAGAAGTGGTCATCAAAGAAAAACAACGCATCGGTCAGGATTTGCATGACGGCGTGTTAGGCCGTTTGTTTGGTGCCAGAATGAACCTAGATAGTATGACCAAAGAATTGGTAAGTGTAGAAGCGGTTGATAGTCGCAATCATTTTATCAAAGAGTTACAGGAAATTGAGCAAGATATCAGGGAGGTTTCTCATGAATTAAGTAGGGAAAAACGTTCTATTATCGACAATTTTATGCTCATTTTTACGCAGTTACTAGAAGATCAAAAATCAAATCATAAAGTTCAATTGGAGTATGATGTTGACGCTACCATTCGTTGGAGCGAAGTCAACAACAATATTAAAATCAACTTGTATCGTATTGTACAAGAAGCACTACAAAACATCAACAAATATGCACAAGCTTCTCATATAATTGTCATCGTTCAAATGCGAGGTAAAAAAATACATGTAACCATCACCGATGATGGAGTGGGCTTTGAGGTGGACAAGAAGTCAAAAGGCATTGGTATGAAAAACATCACTTCAAGAGTGGAGGCTTGTTACGGGAGTTTCTCTATAACTTCCAAAAAAGGGGAGGGTACCAAAATTAAAGTGGCTTTTCCTTTGAAGTTTTCATAAACAATCAACAGAATTTGACCGTACGACTCTAGACGCACTTTGTTAGAGTGTTTTTTAAAAATTAATCCGAGCTTATATTCTTAACAGAAAAACCTTATATTTGAATTATGAGGTTAAAAATTAGTTTCTATTTTCCACTGAGTCTATGGGTTATAGTGACTTGTATGGTGACCTCATGCCAGAAAACCAAGTCTTTTTCTGAACAAAAATTACTTCAAGATAGTGTTGGGTATTACATTGAACAAGCTCATATTATTAATTATGAAGAACTAAAAGATTTAAAGCCTTTATTAAATGCCGAGCGGTTATTAGCTGAGTGTGAGAAGGATTCACTTTATTTTACTCAAAATTTTTTACTCTCATTTGTTTACTATAATTGTGGTAAATATGAAGAATTTAGACATATAAACTTAAAAATGGTTCATGAAGCAAGTTCGATAAATGATACTTTAAATGTTGCTCGTGCCACTGCTTATTTGGGTGAATATTTTTATTTTAAAAATATCCCTGATAGTGCAATCATTTATTTTCAAAAAGCAGAAAAATTATTCCTAGAGATGAATCAATTTTCTTCTGCTGCAAAAACAAATATATTTATTGCTCAAACAAAATCTAATGCTCTTGATATCAGTGGAAGTGATAAGTCTTTATTAAGAGCAAAGAATTTTATAAATAATGAACCGAATAAAAAAATAGAGTGGTTACTATATATAACATTGGGTCTTAATTCAAGTAGAATTAAGGATTACAATAAAGCAGAAGAACATTTTTTAAAAGCAGTTAAAATAGCCGAAGATTTTGATTTGAGTGGAATGCAAATTCAATCTAGAGCTATTTCTTATTGTAATTTAGCAGGTGTTTATGTTGAACAAAACAAACCCAACTTGGCTGAAAAATATATCAATCTCGGGCTAAACGAACCTAATTTAAGAGTTGATTATCCACAAGTATATGGGTCTTTGCATCTTAACAGAGGGCAACTGGCATTAGTTAATAAAGAATATGACGCTGTTTTTAACGATTATAGAGTTGCAAACACCTTGTATGATGAAGTTGGCACCACTATTCCCAACAAAGTAAATATAAACATTCAATTTTCACAGTATTATAATGCTAAACAACAGCATGATAGTGCTTTTTATTATATATTCAAGGCATTAGGAATAGCCGAAGATAACAATAACCTTCCTTTACAGTTGGAGTCTATAGATTATATACGAAAAATGATTCCGGAACGAGAGCTTGAATACACAAAACGTTACATCACCCTCAACGACAGCCTGATCACCCTGGAGCGTAAAAACGCAGAGAAATTTGCCCGCATCGAGTTTGAGGCCGATGAGCTGGAGCGAGAAAAAGGAGAATTACTTCAAAAAAACAAGACCCTGTGGCGTTGGGGGAGTACCTCGGCGGTATTTTTAGGACTTGGATTTGTGATATATTACCAACGCAATCGCCACCGCCACTTAAAAAACAAGCAGAAACAAGAAGAACTGAATCTTTCGGTTTACAGGCTGATGCTTTCCCGTCAGGAGGAGCTGGAGCGTGTTCGACAAGAAGAAAAAAACCGAATTGCAGAAGAACTCCACGACAACATTATGAATAAAATGGCGGCAGTGCGTTTTAATTTAACACCACTCGAATATGAACCCGAACCGGAAACGATACGTAAAACCCTACCCTATGTCCACAGCATTCAAGATATAGAAAAAGAAATCAGAAAGTTGTCACATGATTTACACCGGGAGGTCTTTGAGTCGCAACAAGACTATTGGGGGTTGCTGGAGCAATTATGTCATGAGTACCAAAACCAACAAGTAAGTTTGTTTGTTGAAATAAATCAAGAGGTGCGATGGGGTCGTTTTTCGGCAGACCAA
>JBKBOP010000123.1:0-5612 GCA_046293575.1 Flavobacterium sp.
ACCTTTGACGTGGAAACCCAATTGTCATTACAACAGGAGAAGAAGATTTCCATCATGCCCAATGTGGAGAACAAAGAATTGGAAGATCATCGAGAGAGTTTTTTAGATTATATATCGGATAATACAGTGATTGTTTCACATCAGACCCCACAAACGGTTCATCAATTAGACAAATTGTTTGAAAAAGCCACAGAGGCCTTTAGCAAACTCAACAAAGAAATCAAGAGGGCAGCACCGACGTCGTTGTTTATTGATGGAGCTTTTTTTGCTAAAAAAATGGAGTCGTTCACCGTGTGCGAATGGGGAACTGAATCCTATTTCACTCCAGATAAGTCCCTTCAGTTTCACATCCGTCCGCAGCCATCCTTCAACAAACAGTTTGATTTGTTGCTGAATAACCTGAGTGAAAACCACTTTAACGGGTATAAGAATTATTTGTGTTGCAGTAATGAAAGTCAGGCGGAACGGTTCCATGACATTTTTGAAAGCCTAGATGAGGAACAACACGAAGACCTACGAAAGCAATACAAAACACCGGTTTTATCACTCTATCAAGGGTTTATTGATGATGAATTAAAATGGGTGTGTTATACCGACCATCAGATTTTTGAACGGTACCATCGGTTTTCATTAAAAAATAACAACTCCAAAAAACAAACGATTACCCTCAAGGAGCTCACCTCTCTTTCTGTGGGGGACTATGTGACCCATATCGATCACGGTATTGGAAAGTTTGGAGGTCTACAGAAAATTCAGGTGGAAGGCAAGACGCAAGAAGCGATTAAACTGGTCTATGCTGACAATGACATTGTGTATGTGAGCATTCATTCCCTCCATAAAATATCAAAATACACCGGTAAAGACGGCATTCCTCCGAAGATATATAAATTGGGTTCCAATGCATGGAAGGCTTTAAAACAAAAGACCAAGGCAAGGGTCAAACACATAGCTTTTAACTTGATTCAATTGTATGCGAAGCGGCGACTGGAAAAAGGATTCGCTTGTGCACCCGATAGTTATTTGCAGAAAGAGTTGGAAAGTTCATTTATTTATGAAGATACGCCCGACCAATTAAAAGCCACTCAGGAAGTAAAAGCCGATATGGAACTCGACCGACCCATGGACCGATTGGTATGTGGGGATGTGGGCTTTGGAAAAACGGAAGTGGCCATCAGAGCGGCCTTCAAGGCGGTAGACAATGGCAAGCAAGTGGCAGTTTTGGTTCCCACGACTATTTTGGCGTATCAACATTACCGCACGTTTAGTGAACGACTCAAAGACATGCCGGTAACCGTGAATTACTTGAATCGTTTTAGAACCGCCAAACAGCGAAAAGACACCCTAGAAGGTCTAGCAGCAGGAAAGGTGGACATTGTTATTGGTACCCACCAATTGGTGAGTAAAGAAGTTAAATTTAAAGAGTTGGGATTGCTTATTGTGGATGAAGAACAGAAGTTTGGGGTGAATGTGAAAGACAAGCTGAAGACGATGGCTACCGCAGTAGATACTCTTACGCTGACCGCTACGCCGATTCCGCGAACGTTGCAGTTTTCGTTGATGGCCGCACGGGATTTGTCAGTGATTACAACGCCTCCGCCCAATCGATATCCCATCGAGACGCAGGTCATTCGTTTTAGTGAAGAAATCATTAGAGATGCTATTTCGTATGAAATTCAACGGGGCGGACAGGTGTTTTTTATCAATAACCGCATTGAAAATATCAGAGAAGTGGCTGGGATGGTGCAGCGTTTGGTGCCTGATGCCAAAATTGGCATTGGTCACGGACAAATGGATGGCAAGAAACTCGAAGAACTGATGCTAGCTTTTATGAACGGTGAGTTTGATGTGTTGATTGCTACTTCCATTGTAGAAAGCGGACTGGATGTGCCTAATGCCAATACGATATTTATCAACAACGCCAATAATTTTGGACTCTCTGATTTGCATCAAATGCGTGGCAGGGTGGGAAGAAGCAATAAGAAAGCTTTCTGTTATTTTATTACACCTCCTTTTTCGGCCATGACCGATGAAGCCCGAAAACGCATTCAGGCGTTGGAACAATTTAATGAGTTAGGCAGTGGATTCAATATAGCCATGAAAGACCTTGAAATTAGGGGAGCGGGAGATATATTGGGCGGCGAGCAAAGTGGTTTTATCAATGACATTGGGTTTGAAACCTATCAGAAAATCATGAATGAAGCCATTGAGGAATTGAAAGAGAACGAGTTTAAGGAACTGTACAATACGCAAGAAGATGTTGAAACCAAAACCTTTGTACGCGATTTTCAATTAGATACGGACTTCGAGTTGCTATTCCCTGATGAATACATCAACAACATCACCGAGCGTTTGAACTTGTATAACGAATTGAGTACGATTACAGAAGAAAATGCTTTACTCGCCTATGAACAACGATTAATTGATCGCTTTGGAAGTCTACCCAAACCGGCACAGAACTTATTGACCAGTGTGCGATTAAAATGGGCTGCTACCCGCTTGGGTATTGAACGCATCATCCTGAAACAAGGGAAAATGATTGGGTACTTTATTGGTGACCAACAATCCAATTTTTATCAAACCCAACGGTTTTTGGGTTTGGTTCGCTATGTGCAACAACATGGAAATCTTTGTAAAATGAAGGAAAAGGAAACCAAAAACGGACTCCGATTGTTGCTGAGTTTTGAACAGGTGAAATCGGTGTCAAAGGCTTTGGAATTGATGGATGTTATTTCATAAATTTTCATAACTTTGTTTCAATCAAATTTATATGAGTGTACAAGTTGAAAAATCTAATCTAATAAATCTGTTAAATGAAATTTCAGATTTATCACTTATTAAAAGGGTAAAGGCTTTTCTAGTTCATGAATTGGAGAGAGGAGAGCTAACTGAATCTCAAAAAAAGGAATTAGATATTAGGCTAGAAGAACACAGAAAAAATCCTAAATCTGGGGTTGATGCTTTGGAGTTTTTAGACGAAATGGAGAAAAAGTATGGGGTGTAAGAATCTCATAATTAAATCTTCTGCATCTGTTGAGATAGAAAAATCATTGGTTTATTACTTAAAAATTAATTCAAAACTTTACTCAAAACTTAAAAAGGAGATAAGAGAGAGTTTGAATTTAATTAAAGAAAATCCTCAAATCTTTCAATTTAGGTACTCAACAATCAGGGTAGCATGGTTAAAAACTTTCCCATTTGGAATCTATTATGAATATGATTCTGATGATGTTTGTGTACTAGCATTTTGGCATACGAAGCAAGATGTTGATAGTAAAATAAAAAAAATGAAGTATATTTAATCTACAAATTCTTCAAATCCTTAATCACCTTAAAAGCAATATCAATTTGCTCTTCACTCACTAAAATGGTAAATTCATTTGAGGTTGAAATCACTTCATAAATAGTGACCCCTTCCCAGGCCAGTCGCTGGAAAATAAAATAGTAAATACCCGGCACATGTACGTTTTCATTGGGTAGTTTCACCGTGATAGAAGAAAGATTTTCCAGTTTGTGTGTTAGCTTTTCAAAGCGAAGGTGTTGTTCTACAAGATCAGAAACGCTGGCACTCACCACGATATTCGTTTCGTTCACTCCGCGTGAAGAGGTGTAAAAAATATCGGTGTGTTGGTTGATTTCAGACATCAATGCTGATTGACGCTCCAAGATAGCTTCAGACACCCCATAGGTATAATCGATGAGTGAAGAACGCACCGTAATTTCGCCAATATTTTTAAGCACCTTGACGATTTTGTGGTTCACCCGAAAGTCTAAATCCTCGGAAAGCCTTTTCAGTGCCATCACTACCGCTCCTTGTTTGACATCTTTTCCCAATTGCTCTTGCAATTCGGGCATCATGATTCTGGCCAAAGAGGTTAAGTTAATAATTCCTTGGGATAAGGCACTTAATAAAAATGGTTTTGTTTTGATGTAGTTTTCAACTACTGAGGCTATCGTTTTCATTATGCACTTAATTTCACTGCAAAGGTACAATTAAAAACAAAATGTTACAAATATAACATTAGAAGTAATAAAAGGCATCTATTATGTGTTCCAGCGTATGGTCTTTTTTGTGAATAATAATGGCTATAACATCGAAGCGAACTTCATTAGTGATTTTGTGTTGTTGCATGTATTCATCAACGGCTTTGACCAAACGTTTGATTTGAGCCGGTTTGAGAAATTCTTGCGGCAGTCCAAAGGCATCGGTGGTACGGGTCTTTACTTCTACTGCTACTAGAAAATCGTCTTTTTGAGCAAGAATATCGACTTCTGCTTTTTCAAATTTCCAGTTTCGTTCTAAAATTTCATATCCTTGTTGGTCGAGGTAGTTGGCGGCAATTTCCTCTCCAAGTTTTCCGATGTCGTTGTGTTCAGCCATGGGAATAACGATTTAAGATTAACGATTGGCGATTTTTTCTTAATACTTTGTACTTAATACTTCTCTCATTCAAACATTAATTTCGTTCCTCCCTCTGTAACCTCCAAAGTAACAGTTTTTCCGAAAATGAGTGCCCGGTTGTCT
Source organism: Flavobacterium sp. (assembly GCA_046293575.1). GTDB lineage: Bacteria > Bacteroidota > Bacteroidia > Flavobacteriales > Flavobacteriaceae > Flavobacterium. The sequence continues at coordinate 4,523 of JBKBOP010000123.1, forward strand.
GGGAGGTGCCCAGCCGGGAATCCATAGACTAAAGGAATATCATAAGGTTTAGTAATCTCTTGGATGATTTCCAAAGCGTTTTTCCCCCAGGGGATGTCGTTGTCATTCATTTTGGTCATGCCACCCACGATGATACCTTTTAGGTTCTCTAAACATCCGTTGCGTTTGAGGTTCATCAACATACGATCCACGTGATAGAGGTATTCGTCCAAATCCTCAAAGAAAAGAATTTTGTCCTGACAATCAATGGCAGAAACGGAACCCAGTAAACTGTAAAGAATGGATAGATTGCCACCTACCAATTCACCTGAGGCTATACCTTTTTGGTTCATTTCATGGGCCGGAAGTTGATAGGAGAGAGCTTCTCCAAACAAAGCTTTTCGTAAGCTCTCTTTAGCTTCTGGAGTGGCTCGTGGAATATTCACCGGCATCATTCCGTGAATAGAAGCTATGCCCAGTTGGTTCAAATGACTGTGCAATACCGTAACATCACTAAAACCAATAATCCATTTTGGAGCTTTTTTGAAGCTTGTAAAATCGATAAGATCAATCATCCGCACCGAACCGTATCCGCCTCTCACACACCAAATAGCTTTGATGTTGGGGTTGTCGAGCTGTTCTTGAAAATCGGCGGCTCGTTCTTGGTCAGTACCTGCCAATTGGTTCTGATCCAAACCAATAGAGCTGCCTATTTTGAGATGGAGACCCCAAGCTTCTAGAAATGTTTTAGCCAATTGTAAATCATCGTTGAGGTGTTTTCGTGCGGTGGCAACAATGGCTACGGTGTCGCCTTTTTGTAAAGAAGGAGGTATTTGCATTTTCTTTTGAGCTTTAAGGGGTAGTGAAACGAAACATAGGAACATGTAAATAAGTACTCTTTTTGCCTTAAAAAGGATAAGATGTTTTGAACTTATTTTCATCGCCTTATAAAGTGTTTTGGATTTGAATTCTCATTGTAAATGTAAGAAACTAATTGGGCATTTTTAAAATTCGATTGGCTTTGATTGTGTATTTTTGCAACTTGACACGCACTTAAGTAAGCAAATACCATGCAAGATCCAAAACGATATACAATTACCGCAGCATTACC
>JBKBOP010000124.1:0-5422 GCA_046293575.1 Flavobacterium sp.
CCTCGCTAAAATCAGTCCCTTAAAAGATTGTTAATTAAATTGTTTACAACCTCCCCTCAAAAGGAGTCAAACCTATACTATCCTTTTCTAATTTTAGTTCAGGATAATTTTAAAAAAACCGAGTATGCATTTAAGTCACGAAGAAGACGATTACAACGTTTCCCTATCCAGATTCGAATCGATGTTGAAGACTAATAAAGTTTTCTTTTTCGACAGCGAAGAATTTGAAGATATCATTCTTCATTACTTGGATATGGGGAAAGCTACTCTGGCTAAAAAAGCCCTGAAATTAGCTCTAGAACAACACCCACGTTCCACTGGACTTAAACTAGTTCAAGTGGAAATGTTGATTTATGACGAAAAACTCGACCAAGCCGAAAAGTTATTAAATGAACTTTACGCTATCGAGCCTCACAACGAAGAAGTCTACATCCAAAAAGCCAACATCTATTCCAAACGTGACCAGCACGAAAAAGCCATTGCTGAGTTGGAAAAAGCGTTAGAATGTACCGATGATTTTGCAGATGTCTATAACCTTATGGGGATGGAGTATCTCTTTATGGACAATCTGGAGCAGGCCAAACAAAGTTTCATTAAATGTTTGGAGGAAGACTTTGAAGATCAATCTGCGTTATACAATGTGGTGTATTGTTTTGAGTTTATGGACCAATATAAAGAAGCGATAGATTATTTAGAATCATATATCGATCGAAATCCCTACAGTGAAATTGCGTGGCATCAACAAGGGAGATTGAGTTATACCATAAAAGATTATACCAACGCCTTGAGATGTTTTGATTATGCAACACTCATTGATGAAGAATTTGTGGGTGCCCTTATGGAAAAGGGGAAAGCACTAGAGAAACTAAAGCGTTTTGAAGAAGCAATTGTTAGTTTTAAACAAACCATAGAATTGGATGACCCCTCTTCCTATGCCTTACTTCGCATAGGAAAATGCTATGAAAAATTAGGTAAAAAAACAGAAGCTTTAGACTATTATAACCAAACCGTCCATGAAGACCCGCTGTTGGATAAGGGTTGGATTGCCATTACTGATTTCTATATTCGACAGAAGAACTATCAAAAGGCCTTGTTTTTCGTCAATAAAGCTTTGGCCATTGATAACGAGAATCAGCACTATTGGAAACGTTATGCCACTATCAATAAACAAATGAACTTCTATGAAGAAGCAGAATTTGGGTATAGAAAAGCAGTAGAATTTGGTGATTTTGAATTGGACACGTGGTTGTTTTGGGTGGATATTACGCAATTCTTAGGAGAATTTGACAGTGCCATTCAAACCCTTATCCAAGCAGGTGAATACTTCCCAGATTCTTATGAAATTGCTTATCGATTAGCAGGTCTTTATTTTATGATTCAAGAAAATGAAAATGGAAAAGAGCAGCTCTTAAAAGGATTAGAACTTAATGCAAAGCAAGTAGTTTTAATGGAAGAATTGTTTCCTGTGGTTTGCGACCGTAAATTGGTCAAAAAAACAATTAGTGATTATTTAAAGTCGAAATAATTTTTCCAAAAACCATTGTACCCAAAGGTCCTGATCGTTTGATTGGGACTTTTTTGTTTTATTTTTAAACTGGAAATGAACACAAAAAGAATTCTAAAATGGCTTTATGACAATAATCATCATGAAGCAGAAATTACTTTTATTCACGGATGACACTGAGGGTCGGCTTGGACAAACAAACTCATTTGAGAAGGAGAAATAAAGGGGATGTCCATGCCCATGCCGCGTAGCACAAAAAGTACACCCAGCAACAACAAAAACAACGGTATGATTTTAAGTATGGTCTGACGTACCGGCATGGTGATGAGTTGAGAAAGCAAAACCACGGCACTCATCATGGGTAAGGTTCCCAATCCGAACAACACCATATACGTCATTCCCAAGGGGATGCTTTGCATAGCCATTGCTCCAAAAAGAGCGGCATACACCATCCCACAGGGCAACAAACCGTTCAGCATACCAATAGTAAGAAAGGCATCTGGAGATTTGCGTTTGAACTGAGCTCCTAGCTGTGATTTAACTTTACTGATTAGACGGTACATCGGTCGCGAAAAATTGTATTTCGCCAATTGACTTTCGGGAATAATGACCCATAAAATCATCAACAACCCGACCACAATGGAAAGTTGTTGTTGCATGCCGGCCAGGTAAAACCCTTTTCCCAAAGCACCAAATAACAATCCCAGAAATGCATAGGAGATAAACCTTCCTGAGTGATACAGCATAAGTTGCAACACCTTTTTGGATGGATTGTTACGATCCACAGGCAACATCAAAGCAATAGGACCACACATCCCCACACAGTGGAAACTGCTCAAAAGTCCGAAGATGATGGCCGTGTATAACATCTTTTTTTAGTGAATGTATGTAGTATGTTTGTTTAGATATTCAATCATTTCGTATTGCCAATCAACGGTAATGCCCCAGTGGCCGTCCACCAATGAACTTCTAGGTATGAGCAAATGTGAATTAGACAGCGAAACAGGTATTTCGAAATCTAATTTCTGGTTAGACGGCCTGTACAGGGACACTGTTCCTGATATTTTTGTATGATCAAATGACTCTGGAAATTGTACATGAACCCCTTGAGCATCGGTTGTAAACACTACTTTTTCAGATAGTTGCTTAGCATTGGTTTCCTTAGCCATCGAGGCATCAATATTTTTTTCTTCTTTGTAGTAGTCTTGAACGACTAATTCGTTGTCATAATCACGGTTTAACTGCACCTTGAATACAAAATACAGTATAAAACTCATAAACAATACAATAGCAATGACTATTCCTTTTCCCCAGTCGATTTTCATAACTTTTTATTTTTATTGGAAGGATTTAGGCCCCATAAAATTCGTTGTGGTAGCCTCTATTTTCTCTTTTCCGTTATACACTTCAATTTTTGCTTTTACTTTATCTCCTGTGATATAAGCAGGGTTAATTTCAATAAACAATGTGCCCTTAATCATTGCTTCTTTTGGAACTTTAAAATAGTCACTTCCCACAACTTTAATCGTTCCTTTGGGTTCTACCAATTTAAAGGTTATTGAATCGAATTCCTTAATGGTTTTATTGACTATTGTGTAAGTGTAAACGTTACTAATCATCTCACCTTTATGTTCATACAATTGTCCAGGAATTCTCAAAATAGTGGCTTCTACATCGCTTCTTAAAAACAGCATACCGATTAAAAGTCCAGTTAAAATTGCCAGAACAGCAGTGTAGCCTTTCATTCGAGTGGTAAATTGGAACTTTTCCTTTTTGACCACCTCATCTTCGCTTGCATATCTGATAAGTCCTTTCGGTAATCCGACACTTTCCATGATTGAATCGCACTCATCAATACAAGCCGTACAATTGACACACTCCAATTGCGTTCCATTTCGGATATCAATGCCGGTGGGACAAACAACCACGCACTGTTTACAATCGATACAATCTCCTTTTCCAGTAATGGAGCGGTCTTCGCGTTTGTCAAACTTCGCACGTCCTACCTCTTTTTCTCCCCTCACATGGTCATAGGTCACGTTGATGGATTTATTATCCAATAACACCCCTTGCATTCTTCCGTAAGGACAAGCAATAATACACACCTGTTCTCTGAACCATGCAAAAACAAAATAAAAGACCGCAGTAAAAATCAATAAAGCGACAAAGGTACTCATGTGAATCATAGGGCCTTCTTGTATCATCAGTATTAATCGGTCACTTCCGACTAAAAATGCTGTAAATACATTGGCAATTAGAAACGAAATTAAAAAGAACACCAACCATTTGGTTATTCTCTTTCTGATTTTTTCACCGTTCCATGCTTGTTTTTGCAATCTAATTTGAGCACCTCGATCGCCATCAATCCAGTATTCAATTCTGCGAAATACCATTTCCATGAAAATAGTTTGCGGACAAATCCAACCACAGAAGATGCGTCCAAAAGCTACTGTAAACAAAGCCAAAGCCACTACTCCAATAATCATCGAAATTACAAAAAGGTAAAAATCTTGAGGCCAAAACGGAAATCCGAAGATATTGAAACGCCTTTCTAAGACGTTAAACATCAAAAACTGATTACCATTAATTTTGATAAATGGAGCAGAAATGAGAAATACCAAAAGTAGATAACTCACCCACTTTCTTTTATCATAAAACGGACCGCTGGGCTTTTTCGGAAAAATAAAATTCCTTTTACCCTCTTTGGTAATAGTATTTATGGAATCTCTAAAACTATCGTCTTGTATGGCTGACATGATGTGTCAAATTATAGCTCCCGAATTTTTACTTCGGGAGCTTTTTGATTACTGAGTAACTTGTAGGGTATCTACAACTACTTCGACATTTTCTATTGAAACCTCTTCTACAAATTTATCTCCCTCTGGAGCTTTAGCATCAGGTGGATTTGTCCCCTGCATACTCTTGATATAACTTGCTAATTTTTGCATTTGAGCAGGTTTGAGCGTTGTTTTCCAAGGTATCATCCCCTTGCCTTCTCTACCTCCGTTTGCTATAGTGTTGTAAATATCTTTAAGTTCTCCCCCCAAAATCCAATAGTCATCCACAAGATTAGGGCCAATAGAGCCACCCATATCTTCTTTATGACATGCAGCACATTGGTTGTTGAACAAAATTTTTCCGATGTTTAACGATTCAGCATCTGTTAAAAGTTCCATGTTGTTGATGTCAAAAGTATCTGGTGATGCCAATTTGTATTTATCAACTTGTGCTTGTGCTAATTCCATTTCACGTTCAAACTCAGAATCTTGGTCATATACTTTAAGTACGTGGAATCGAAACATATAAATTACACCAAAAATGATAGTAATGTAGAACAGGTAAACCCACCAAGGCGGTAAAACATTGTCTAACTCTTTAATACCGTCATAATCATGGTCTAATAATACATCTGTTTCCTCTTCCATTTCTTTGGAGCGTGTCAGACGTTTGGACCATTTTAAATAGAATGCACTTTCTGTAAAAGGAACCGATTGAACGTCCTCTAGTTTTTTTCTTTGTTCATCGGTGAGCATGCTATAGGTTACTTTATCAATAGCAGTCACAACAATTTCAATGGCCACAAGCAAAAAAAGGAATACTCCTAAAAACAAGGCCACCATTGGATACTCAATAATAGCGGGTTTTTCACCGGAATCAATAAAATATTCCATGGCTCCGAAAACCACTGCAAAAATCAGCGGAACTCTAACGTATGATGGGATTAACTTTCTCATTTGGATTAGGTTGATTTAAATTTTAGTCTTCTTTTAAAGGCATTTCGCTCAGTTCTTTAATAGTATCTTTTTTATAGGTGTAGGCATAAATCGCAAAGCATACAAATACCACAAAAAAGATAGAGAGTGAAATGATGGGGTAGATTTCCACGCCCCCAATGGTCTCCAGATTATGTTTTACAAA
>JBKBOP010000125.1:0-5398 GCA_046293575.1 Flavobacterium sp.
ATAAAGCTGTTATTATTAGCGAACAAGATTATCCGAATGAACCAGAAAAATATCTTGAATTAATTCACAAGAAAACTTGATATAGAGCGAAAACCTTTTCGTAAAACACTGTAGCTTTTTATTAGAAATAATCATTTCATTCATTTTTTCGCAATCTTAAGTCGTTAAATTAGTGTTCAAATGAATTATTCGCAATTCTTAACTGTATGTATTCATAGTTATTTAATATATTCATAGATTTGTTATTGTAATCTTAATAAATTTACTATGGAACAAAAATTACTTTCATTTTTTATGATGTTTTTGGTGTGTTCTCAAGCTGAATCTCAATCGGTTGGTATGCTCGGAGATTTTAGTGGCTGGGGCAATGATGTCATTTTAAATACTACCGATGGAACAAACTTTACACTCACAGCCTATACATTTACAATAACAGGTGGTGTGAAATTTAGAGAAGACCAAAGTTGGTCAGTAAATTGGGGAGGTGCATCTTTTCCAAACGGAACAGCCACCCTTGGAGGGCCAAACATACCGGTTCCAGCGGGAACTTATGATATTGCTTTTAACCGTACCACAGGAGTATATTCTTTTACAGCCGTAAGTGCTGGTTTTGACAGTATTGGATTCATTGGTGCCTTTAATGATTGGGCAACAGATATTCCTATGATTACTACCAATGGTACATTGTACACCTATGCCGATTTTCATTTTACTGCTCCAGATGTAAAGTTTAGAAAAGACAACAGTTGGGATGTTGGTTGGGGAGGCTCAACTTTTCCAATGGGAACCGCTATTTTAGATGGTGATAATATCCCATTAGTGCCTGGATTTTATAATGTGAATTTTAACAATGATTCGTTTACCTATAATTTCCAAACAGTTCCCGTAACGATGATTGGCCCAGCAGTACAAGATTGGAACACAGAAGCAACCATGATTTCCGAAGATAATGGTGTTTCATTTACCTTATTGGATGTTACTTTAAATGATGGAGAAATGAAGTTTAGAGCTAATAATGCTTGGTCCTTAAATTGGGGTGGAACTACTTTCCCAGCTGGAACAGCAGCTCCCAACAACGTTGATGAAACTCCTTTAAATGTGGTAGCAGGAACTTATAATGTAACCTTTAACCGTTTAACCTTGCAGTATAATTTCCAGAATACATTGAGTATTGTTGATGCTAAAATAACAGAAATCAAAGTTTTTCCAAATCCATCTAACCAATTTTGGAATGTTCAATCTGAAAATGCAACCATTGAAAAGGTGATTATTTCAGATTTGACTGGAAAAACCATTTACACTTGGAATGGCATGCAAAACAATCTTGAAATATCAAATTATGAATGGAATTCAGGGGTATATATTGCCAGAATTTCAGCAAATAATACAGAAAAGATAATAAAGTTGATCAAACAATAATTAAGGGATTAATTCTATAAAAAATGCTGCTTTTGGGCAGCATTTTTTTATTCTGAAAGTCTTTTTAATTTGGTTCTATCCACCAGTGAAATCCTTTTTCCATGGAGTTCAATCCAGCCATTTTTATTAAACTCAGATAATATTCTTATACAACTTTCGGTAGCTGTGCCAATCATTCCTGCCAACTCCTCCCTTGAAAGTTGAATTCTTAACGAACCATCTTCATTTTTTCCAAAGGTTTCTTCTAAGTAAATCAAGGTCTCTGCCAAACGTTCTTTCACCGTTTTCTGTGCCATGGAAACCATGTGATCATCTGATTCTTTTAAATCACCACAAATGGTTTTCATCACATTCATGGAAAACTGATTGTTATTATTAAAAAAATGCATCACCTCTTTTTTAGGAATAAAGCACACTTCCATATCCTCTAGAGCAACCGCAGAAAGATTGGTGGGTTCATCACTAATCATTGATCTTTGTCCTAATAATTCTCCAGGTTTCACCAGTTTTACAATTTGGTCTTTTCCGTTAGCACTGAGCTTTGAGAGTTTACAAACGCCATCTTTGACACAGAAAATACCATTGACACTTTCTCCTTCTTCAAAAATGGATTCCCCTTTTTTTATAATGTAGGAAGTTTTACAGTTTGCCATTGTCAATAATTCCTCTTTATTCAAGGCTTTTAAAGAACTAAATTCTCTGACAATACATTGCTCACACTTACTCATTATGTTTATTTATTTTAGGTATCTACAAATTTAGTCATTCCATGACAATTATCATGTTTTGAAAGCACACAAATTGAGAATTTTGCTTCAGGTAAAATGAGCAAATTATGAACAGTGAAAATTGTTTCCACTGTGGCAATGAAATTAGTATACGTGACAAAATTAATTATGATGAAAAAAGTTTCTGTTGTAATGGTTGTAAAACCGTTTACGAGATTTTTAGTCAAAATGATTTAGGTTGTTATTATGATTTTCAAAACGCCCCGGGAGCAACCCCTCCAGAAATTCAGGGTAAATATGATTTTTTAGAAAATGAAGCTATCAACAGTAAACTTCTGGAATTTGAAGAAGCTACCACACATATTGTTTCACTCTACATACCTCATATTCATTGTAGTTCATGTATTTGGATTTTGGAGAATCTACAGAGGCTTCAATCGGGTATTATATCTTCGCAGGTAAACTTTCCAGAGAAAAAAGTTAGAATAACTTATAACCCCAACACCACCTCCCTTAAAGAAATTGTTTTGATGTTGTGTTCTATTGGATATGAACCCTACATCAGTCTTGAAAATTTTGAAACACCAAATAAGGGCGTTGATCGTTCCTTACTTTACAAAATTGGAGTTGCATTTTTCTGTTTTGGCAACATCATGTTGTTGTCATTTCCTGAATATTTTGAAGTTGAAGAGTTTTGGATTGATCAATATAGAGGTTTTTTTAGGTGGCTTATTTTTGGCTTGGCGTTACCCTCTTTTTTTTATTCAGCGAGTGGATATTATGTTTCTGCATGGAAGAGCATCCGCTCAGGATTTTTAAATATTGATGTTCCCATTGCTTTAGGGATTATAGTCATGTTTGTGAGAAGTACCGTAGATATTATCTTCGATTTTGGTCAAGGGTTTTTTGACAGTATGACAGGGCTAGTCTTCTTTATGTTGCTTGGAAAACTATTTCAGCAAAAGACTTATGATTTCTTGTCTTTTGAAAGGGATTATAAATCCTATTTTCCCATTGCTGTCACTAAACTTTTACCCCATGGGGAAGAGGAAGCTATTCAAGTATACGATATTCAAAAGGGTGACCGCCTCTTACTAAGAAACCAAGAACTCATTCCTGTGGACGGAATTCTCATTTCTGAAAAAGCCTCCATCGATTATAGTTTTGTTACGGGAGAAGCAGTTGCCATTGAAAAAAAATCAGGAGACAAAGTTTTTGCAGGTGGGAAGCAATTGGGTAACCTTATGGAAATGGAAGTGCTGTTTTCGGTTTCTCAAAGTTATCTAACTCAATTGTGGAGTAATGATATCTTTCAAAAAAGAGTGGAGCAACAACACAAAAATGTCACTGATAAAGTCAGTAGGTATTTTACACCTGCACTGTTGATGTTGTCATTTTTGTCTTTTGGATATTGGATTTTTATAGATACGGCCACAGCCTTTAATGTTTTTACGGCCATTTTAATTGTAGCCTGTCCTTGTGCCTTGGCGTTAACAGCACCTTTTACCTTAGGAAATGTATTAAGAATTGTGGGAAGAAGAAAATTATATCTCAAAAATGCAATGGTCATTGAACAGTTGGCAAAGGTAGACAGTATCGTTTTTGATAAAACTGGTACCATTACAACCAACAAAAAAACGGCTATAACTTATGAAGGCAATCCCTTAACTGACATGGATTTTCAATTGCTAAAAAATGCTCTTAGAGGTTCAAATCATCCTTTAAGTAGGAGGTTGTATGATTTCATTCCCCCACAAGAAAAAATGAACCCTCTTCATTTTGAAGAAGTAATTGGTAATGGAGTTACTGTCGCATTTAAAGAAGGAACAGTCAAATTAGGTTCCTCTCAATTTCTCAAACACCTCAGTGAAAACACTCATAAAAAAACCAAAGTACATGTTGAAATTGATAATGTTTATAAAGGAAGTTTTGTCTTCAACAACCAATATAGAAAAGGATTGGAATCCTTGTTTGAGGAATTAGCTAAACACTACAACCTTTTTATCGTGTCTGGAGATAATGATGGCGAAAGAAAGATTTTAGAGAAAATGCTTCCCGTTGGTACAACGATGGTGTTTAATCAAAAGCCCGAAGATAAGCTAGCCTACATAGAACAACTACAAAATCAAGGGAAAAATGTGATGATGATTGGTGATGGCTTAAACGATGCTGGAGCACTCGCTCAAAGTAATGTGGGGCTTTCTATTTCTGAAAATGTCAACGTTTTTTCACCAGCTTGTGACGGCATTTTAGATGCTACTCAATTCAAAAACATTGCATTTTTCATGAGGTATTCTAAGCATGCTATGAAAACCATTTACATGAGTTTTGGATTGTCCTTATTGTATAATATTGTTGGATTAAGTTTTGCCGTTACTGGACATTTATCACCCTTGGTAGCGGCTATAATTATGCCTTTGAGTACTGTAACGATTATTAGTTTCGTGACCGTAATGAGTAATTGGTATGCTGGAAATCGCTATGGATATCAGAATTAAAATACACTATAATTAGACAGGTATTTTTGAATTTTTTTTAATGTATGACAAATGTCATATTTTATAAAAACAGCTCAAAGTACTTTTGTTAACAGATTCTTAAGGTATGAGCGTCATCTATATTCTAATCACAATCAGCATTGTTGTGGCCGTCATTTTTCTTATTGCTTTTATAAAAGCGGTGAAAAGCGGTCAGTATGACGATGACTATACACCATCGGTCAGAATGTTATTTGATGATGAATTAGTAAAAACCAAAAATAATCCAACACAAAAAACCGAGAAATCAGAAAAACCAATTAAATAAAGAATAAAAACGTATTAACTATGGAGATGCAACAATTTCACTATGACAACAAAATTGTTAGGAACTTCCTCTATGCCGCCATTGCTTTCGGTGTCATTGGGATGCTTGTCGGGCTTACAGTAGCTTTCCTTTATCTTTTCCCAAATATTTTCGACGGTATTTCGTGGCTGAGTTACGGAAGACTTCGTCCGCTACACACCAATGCGGTCATTTTTGCATTTGTGGGGAATATCCTTTTTGCCGGAGTGTACTATTCCATGCAACGGTTGTTAAAAGCAAGAATGTACAGTGACTTTCTCAGTAAATTCAATTTCTGGGGTTGGCAACTAATCATTCTTGGTGCTGCCATCACCCTGCCTTTGGGCTATACCTCTTCAAAAGAATATGCCGAACTAGAATGGCCTTTTGATATTGCCATTGCTTTGGTTTGGGTCGCATTTGGAGTA
>JBKBOP010000126.1:0-5391 GCA_046293575.1 Flavobacterium sp.
ATGATCACCGCTAGCTTTCTTTGCAAACATCTATTGATTGATTGGCGATGGGGTGAAGCTTATTTTGCGTTGAAATTGTTAGACTATGAACAAGCCAGTAACGTAGGTAATTGGCAATGGGCGGCTGGATCGGGGGTAGATGCCGCACCTTATTTCAGAATTTTTAACCCCACAGAACAACTTAAAAAGTTTGATACAAAAGGCATCTATACTAAAAAATGGGTGCCAGAATGGGGTACAACAAAATATAACGAACCCATCATCGACCACAAAGAAGCTCGGGAACGATGTTTAAAAGTGTACAAAGAAGCTGTTGGATAATATGCAAATTGTTTGGTTCAAAAGAGATTTACGGTTGGAAGACCATGAACCCCTGTTCCGTGCCTTGGAGTCGGGGAGGAAGGTACTCTTGCTATATGTCTTTGAACCTTCTCTCATGAAAGAACCTCATTACAGCGTACGGCATTGGAACTTCGTTAAAGAGTCTTTGAAAAGTCTTCAAGATGAACTAGCGGCTTATCATACGCAAGTCTTGGTAGTAGAAGACGAAGTAATCTCAGCTTTTGAAAAAATTCACGAATTGATGCCCATCCACACCGTTTATTCTCATCAGGAAACGGGCTTAAAAATCACCTTTGACAGAGATTTGGCAGTGGCAGATTGGCTTAAAAAGAACAATATACAGTGGATTGAATCCATGCATAACGGAATCCATCGTGGGTTGCGAAACCGTGAAACATGGAAAGAAGATTGGTATGAGTATATGGAACAACCCTGCCTTTCTTTCAAACCCGGTGCTAAAAACTTTATTCGGTACAAAGACATTGAAACCATCGAACAGCGTTTTGTGGTACCTTCTTTAGAATCCCCAAAAGCGACTCCTTTTCAGAAAGGTGGTACGCCCACAGCCTTGCGGTATTTTCAATCTTTTTTAAAAGAAAGGGTAAAAAACTACAACCGATATATTTCCAAACCAGAACTGGGACGATGGAGTTGTAGCCGATTATCGCCCTACCTGGCTTGGGGGAATCTTTCTGTGCGTCAGGTGTATCAACAGACTTGGGCCACAAGGCAACTAGGAAACCATAAAAGACAAATCGATAGTTTTGCCTCCAGATTGCGGTGGCAAGCCCATTTTATCCAAAAGTTTGAAATGGAACACAGCATGGAGTGGCAGGCGGTCAACAAAGGCTATAGACAACTAGATCAACCCATAAGAGACGATTGGCATGAAGCGTGGGCAACGGGAAACACGGGCGTACCCTTGGTGGATGCTTGTATGAGATGTTTAAACACCACGGGCTATCTCAACTTTAGAATGAGAGCACTGGTGGTATCGTTTTATACACATCATTTATTTCAACCCTGGCAGCGGTGCAGTAATCATTTGGCACAGCAGTTCCTCGACTTTGAACCTGGCATTCACTATCCGCAAATTCAAATGCAAGCGGGCGTAACGGGTATCAATACCTTGAGGGTCTATAACCCTGTAAAGAACTCATATGAACACGACCCCGAGGGTGTCTTTATCAAAAAGTGGGTACCTAAACTCAACAACCTTCCAGATGTTTTTATACACGAACCATGGCTAATGACCCCCATGGAACAGACGTTTTACAATTTTATGTTGGGAGAACAGTATCCTTTTCCCATTGTGCCTTTGGAAGAAGCTCGACGCAAGTCATCCGATTTTTTCTGGAACATGAGAAAGGAAGAAAAGGTGAGAAGTGATAGCGGACGTATTTTAAAAAAACACACCCTGCCCAACAGGGAATAGTCAGAACTAAAGTATATCTATGTTTAAAAAGGTAGCAAAGAAGTGTACAACCTTCACTTAAGCACATAAAAAAAGCCAACCTTAAAAAGATTGGCTTAATGGTACTGGTAAAATATATCTTAGATAACGTTTACATTTACAGCATTTGGTCCTTTCTGTCCATTTTCGACAGTGTAAGACACTGTGTCATTTTCACGTACACGGTCATTAAGACCACTAACGTGTACAAACACATCTTGTCCACCATTACTTGGTGTAATAAATCCGAAGCCTTTGGCTTCATTGAAAAATTTAATTGTTCCTTCGTTCATAATAAATATTGTATTAATATTCGGTAAATGTAATCTAAATTATTGATTTTTAAGTTTTTATTTTACTTTATCTCAAATAAAAGTTGAAAAGATTTCAAATAAGATTATGGAAGCGAGACCTGAACCCAATGAGAGTCGGGTCATACGAGATAATACTGTACCGGGGTAGTACTGTAAAAAAAACATCTTTGGGAGACTTATTTTTCTTTTACTGCTTTTTACTGTAGTGTTTCCATGCCAACAAATAAAGCACGGCCAATGATTTTTGATTGCCCCAGTTACTGGAAATGTCAATCATTTGGGCTTTCAACTTCACTTTAGGGTCAAGTCCATACAAAGAAACCATAATGAGTTTTAGGTGATAATCATCATAGGGAAAAACATTGGGACGTTGCAAGGTGTACAACAAAATCATATCAATCGTCCATCTACCAATCCCTTTAATTGATGATAATTTTAAAATAACTTCCTCATCACTTAACAACTGCCAATGCACATCATTAGCTTTCCAAAATTCAAGAATACCAACAATAGTTTCATATTTACCCATTGCCAACTTGACACTTCCTAAAGAAGTAGCTTCAAAAACCTCAAAATTTTCCGCAGTAAGTCTTTCCAATTTCGCTGCATGAAGCATTTTTTGGAACATCTTTTTCGTGCTTCTGTAATGAATTTGTTGTTCCAATACACAACTCATCAAATCGTGAAAAACATCTTGAGTAGATTCAAAAACAGGAGGAGGCACTTGACGAATGATTTTTTCAAGAACGGGATCAGAGGTGGCTAATAGTTTTTGAATCTCTGTGTTCATTTTCTAAGTTGGATTTATTTGAATTTATAAACTTGTATCGTTATGAGCTGTGGACTAGATGATACAATTAGGTGGCTTCGTAACTATCAAGCAACTTTTCCTGTCAGTTTCTAGAAGGGTAGTCTACTCGATTAGGCAACGTTTATTTCTTGTTTATTTTTATGCTTCTTATTGTTGCCAATAAATCTTTCTCATCTACTCGGTTAGCATATTTTACATTTATTACAAATTCCATTTCTTCTAATGGAGTGCTATATCTTAAAAATTTAAAATTTGCCATGTTTTTATTGTCATCCAAAAAATTTATATTTTTCTCAAAAACATAAAAATTAATACCATTGATATTTTCTTTTCTTGATGTTGAATCTATTGTTGCTTCTGGTATTTTTTCTTTGGTCAGAATATCAAAAGTCATTTTTTTTAAACTTTCCCATTGATTTTTATAATCTTTAAGGTTTTCAGCATCTTGGAGGCTATATTTTACTTTTATAGAGCTAAATTCTCCTTTATTCAAAAACAAAATATTGTTTTGATTTCCGCTTTGATACCCATTTTCTTCTATATTCTTTCTGCCAAAATCATAAAATTTCTTAATTTCTTCTTCATTAGCTGATTTAAACTCCTTTGGGATTTTAATTTTCATATTGTATTTCCCAAATTGAAAGTCTTTATAGTCTGTTGAATCAGATTGACATGAACATATTAACAAGCAAAGAATAATAATTATATTGATTTTAGTTCTATTCATAGTATTGTTTCTGAATGGTGCCTAACTACTAAACACCCTCAAATATAACCAACTTTTTAATCCTATCAAACCACTTATTCAAGTCCTTCCTGATGAATATCACCATCTAAACGAGCCAGCATACTCACAATCTTATCTAAGGCACTTTTCGAAACATGCGTATAAACTGTTGTGGTTTTGATGGCCGCCATGATCTATAATTTGAACAAATACCTCAAGTTTAAAACCCAATGGAATCTTATCCGAATGTCCGCCGAAGGAGGTCCTGTTCGCAGAGGCGGATGTTTCAGTTCCGATTATTCTGAATCATTGTTGGCTTTTCAAGCCCAAAGTAAATCTAGCTATTACCGCTAGTTTTTATTCAATATTTAGGTGTTTCGAAATTTGTTCTGAGATGTCAGGAATTTTGTTCTTTATAACATCCCAAACTATTGCATAATTCACTCCCATATAGTCGTGAATCAATCTATCTCGCATTCCTGCCATATTTTTCCATTGAATTGTATTCCATCGAGTTTTTATGTCTGCTGGAATCTTTTTTGTTGCCTCACCAATAATTTCAAGACTTCGAACCACAGCTCTTTTCAATGTTTCATCTTTCAAGAAATTTTCTTTGGAAAGATCTTTACTTACCGATAGAACAAATTGGCATTCATCAAAGATGTGCCTAAGGTACTCTTTTGGTTCTTTAGACATATTGCACTTCTTTTAAAATGGACGGACCAATGTATGGACTTAAGCCGTTCATTGTAACAACCTCAACTTTTTCATTTTTGAATATTTTTTCAAAAAAATCATGTACCGCCATTAGGTTATCGAAGTTTTCTTTTTCAGGCTCAAAATCTACAAGCAAATCTATATCACTCTTATCAGACTGCTCATTTCTTCCATAAGAACCAAATAAACCAACATTTCGAATGCCGAATTTCTTCAGTCTATTTTTATTGGACTTGAGCGTGAATAATATGTGTTCTCTTGTTGTCATACAAACTTTTTTCAAAGTTACAAAAGATTGTTCTTTAACACAATTTCGTTTTAAATTTAGAGGTAACGTCAGTTCGTCTAAAAACCCTCCTGCGAACTGATTTGACTTAATTATTACGTAAATATATTGGTTTTAACCTACATTTAAAATCTTTTTTTAAAAAGGGAGAAGCAATAGATTCAAAAATAAAAAGGGTGTAAAAGGGCTTAAAAACGTCTTTTAAAGGCCAAAAAAGTAAGGCCAGTGCTTTTAGATACTGTTTGAGTGTATTTTGGTCAATTAAATTAAAAATGCGTCTCAAATTGTAGGCTGTAAAGATCAGTCCTACATCTGCCGAGGCATGTTTGATGGTTTTTTTGGTCATGATATAATAAAAGTCCCATTGTCGTTTTATTGTTCCGTAAGGGTGTTCCACAATGGCTTGCCGCCTGCGGTAGGTTTCATAATTATTTTCGATTCTAACCTTGTTTTGATGAATCAAATCGGCATGCTGGGAACGTTCGATGAGCCTGCCTTTGGCGTTTTTAGTGCATTTAGAAAACAGCTCACAAGTTATACACGCACTGGTTTTGTAATGCTTCATTTTGGTGAGCGATTTGCCGTTTTTCTTGGTGTACCAATTTCCGTTGGAGGTTAGTGTTTGATTGGCAGGACAAGTATAACTATCGGTTGGTTTATCATAGTTAAAATGTTCTACATCAAAAGCCAAGTCAGGAGCATGCGAGGCAACCGTTGGAATGGCAACCAGTACGTCAATAG
>JBKBOP010000127.1:0-5356 GCA_046293575.1 Flavobacterium sp.
ATACGATTGCTTACATCCCACTCCCCCCTGGTGAAAAGGTTATTTTTACTCATTTGCATACCAAATGGAGTGCGATAACGATTCCATTTACAATTCGTCCTGCGGTTCGTGGAAGGTTGAATAGTCAAGTGACCAGTGAGTTTAAAATTGGCACATCGTTTAGTCTCAACCACGATTGGGAAGTCTATAAAAACCGTCGGATGGACGTCAAAAAGAACACTTATGGTTTTTCGGCAGGATTGGGTTTTGGTTTGGGAAGAGTGCCTCTTAACAACAGTACTACTCAATTGTCTGGGACAAATTATGATGATGAAGAGGAAGGACTTGTGCTCTTTGTCACCCCTGGTATTGGTTTGAACATTAGAGGATTCAAATTGTTGGGCTTCTATGGTTGGGATATTGGTTTGACCAAAAATACCTCAGATTGGAATTATAACAGAAAGCCCTATATCGGTATTGGATTGGGTTTTGATTTTTGGACTTTGAGAAGGTGATTTTTTGGTGTTTAGTGTGCAATCGAAGTTCTGATAATGTTCAGTTTAATTTTTAATTAAAAAAGAAATAATGAAAATAGACTCAAAAATTTCAATGGTTTTAAAGTGGGGAATGATGCTAATGTTCGGGGTATTTATACTGCCTTCTATGGTGGCTCAAGAGCTCGAAACCTCAGTACTTTTTGAAAATGTCTCGGTATTTGATGGGAAAAGTCAGAAGTTATTGATGAACCAATATGTATTGATTCGTGGAAATAAAATTGTGACCCTCTCACCTACTCCGTTGGCTAAAGAGTCTTCAACCGTAGTTATCAATGGAAGTGGTAAAACCCTTATCCCAGGATTGATTGATGTGCACGTACATATGGTTTTCGGTGCGTTAACGATGCGGGACATGATGGCTCCTGATGTTACTCCTGAGACTTTATTTGCCAAAGTAGTACCTCAAGCAGAAAACATGTTGTTACGGGGATTTACGTCTGTGCGTGATGTGGGCGGACCGGTTTTACCTCTAAAAATGGCCATTGACAAAGGCCAAGTTAATGGTCCACGTATTTGGCCATCGGGAGCCATGATCAGTCAGACTTCCGGACACGGAGATTTGCGTACGCCCGAGGAACGTTCGAGACGGTTTTTCGGTCCGGTGTCACGAGCGGAACATTTTGGTGCTTCGTTTATTGCCGACGGTCGGGATGAAGTGCTCACAGCTGTGAGAGAGAACTTGCGTTTTGGTGCGAGTCAAATTAAATTAATGGCTGGTGGCGGCACTTCTTCTGCCTATGACCCGGTGGATGTGACTCAATATACCTTTGAAGAAATGAAAGCTGCCGTAGAAGCCGCCGAAGACTGGGGTACGTATGTTACTGTGCATGCCTATACGAATCGAGCGGTAAAAAGAGCGGTAGAAGCGGGTGTGAAATGTATTGAACACGGTCAGTTGCTGGATGCTTCTACATTAAAACTTTTGAAACGCAACGGCGTTTGGTTGAGCGGACAAAATTTGGTGGACGACACGCCCGATATGGATGCCTTGCGAAGAGAAAAACGCAAACCAGTGATTGAGGGGCAAAAAAAGATTTGGCCGTTAGCAAAGAAAATGAAGATTAAAATGGCTTGGGGTACCGATTTTTTGTTTGAACCTTGGTTGAATGATGAGCAAAATACGTACCTA
This sequence comes from Flavobacterium sp., assembly GCA_046293575.1. Classification (GTDB taxonomy): domain Bacteria; phylum Bacteroidota; class Bacteroidia; order Flavobacteriales; family Flavobacteriaceae; genus Flavobacterium. The sequence continues at coordinate 1,666 of JBKBOP010000127.1, forward strand.
CTGAAACTTAAAACGTGGTTCACACCTTATGAAATTTTAAAGATGGTGACCCATGACAACGCTCAGTTGCTGGCCCTGTCTGGAAATAGAAGTCCGTATCAAGGTGAGTTAGGGGTTATCAAACCCGGAGCGTTGGCGGATGTGATTTTAGTAGATGGCAATCCGTTGGAAAATATTGATTTGCTTGGACAACCTGACGAGAAGTTTTTGGTGATTATGAAAGATGGGAAACTGGTTAAGGGGCTTTCTGTTAAAGAGTAAAGATTTATTATTTTAATTTGAAATATAAAGTATGAAAATCACTCCTGAACACGATCGCAGAATGGCTGAAATGATCTTTGCATCTGTATATCCGCATTATGTGACCAAAGTGGTGGGTAAAGTCCTTACAGTTGAAGAGTTGCATCAAGTCATTACTTGGCTGACAGGTTTTGATATTGCTAAAATTGAAGCTCTTATCATTGAAAAGGTGACTTTTGAAGCATTTTTCAAACAAGCCAACCTAAACCCCAATAGCACACTGATTAAAGGAGTTATTTGTGGGTACCGTATTGAAGACATTACCACTCCCCTAACCCAACAAGTGCGGTATTTGGATAAATTGGTAGACGAACTCGCTAAAGGAAAAAAGATGGAAAAGATATTGAGGGGGTAAGACAATTGAATTAATGAGCTACGGAGCAGGACATATCATGGACATGATTCAAAGGATGAAACAACATCGTGCTTTGAAACCCTCCAATCGAAATACTTTTAAAGGTCAGCTAAGGGACAGTATTCATGTGGAAGATACCCAACACGAACGATTATATTTTCCTGAGGTTACTGAAGAAGAGCTTCAACGCATTAAAGTGGAAATTCGTTATAAAGCGATGCTACATCGGAGACGGGAACGTTGGGCATATGGAGTTGCAATTGCAGTAGTGGTGGTTTTAATGTTATTGCTGTGGATTTGAATTATAATCATTTAAAATATCATGCCTAAAAATTTAAAACAGTTTCTAAAGTATTTTTTAATCAATGGATTGATGTTTGCCCTACTAAACGTCGTTTTTGATTATTTTGGAGGCGATGCATTTTCGATTGAAAAGTTTATCTTCCACTTTTTCGTTTTCGGTTTTTCGATGGGGTTGTTGTGGTTTGCCATGGATAAAGGAAGAGACCATTTTATTTCAAAACATAAGAATAAGACTGACGATGTATGAATCTTGCAAATCGAAAATCCATACGTTTGAAGGGATATGATTATTCACAAGAAGGATTGTATTTTATTACCATTTGTTGTTATCAAAGAATACATTTGTTTGGTAAAGTGGGTTTAGATAGTGAAGGGAAGACCATTATGATTTTGAATGAAGCCGGTAAAATGGCAGAACAATGTTGGAAAGAAATACCAAATTATTTCCCGAATGTGATTGTACATGAATTTATCATTATGCCCAATCATATACATGGCATCATTGAATTCGTAGGGGCGAATAACCATTCGCCCGAAACAAACGAATTAAAATGGGCGAATAATAATTCGCCCCAACGGAGAATAAACGAAATAGATCGGGCGAATAATAATTTGCCCCAACGGAGAATAAACGAAATAGAGCGGGCGAATAATGATTCGCCCCAACGGGGAATAGACGAAATAGAACGTACGAATAATGATTCGTCCCGACCGAGGGGAACGTCGAAAACCGTTGGATCGGTAGTTCGAGGATTTAAAATTGGGGTGACCAAATGGTTTCGTCAAAATGGATATGATAAAACAGTATGGCAACGTAATTATTATGAACATATCATTCGAAATGCAAATGCATATCAACGCATTTCTGATTATATAATTGAAAACCCAAAAAAGTGGAGGGAAGATTGTTTTTATAAATAAAAATTATGCATTGGATTATTCTTATTCTAGCCGGAATTTTTGAAACGCTATTTGCCTTTTGCTTGGGAAAAGCCAAATGGACCACAGGTAAAGAGCAAATGTGGTGGTATGTGGGTTTTGCCATTTGCTTAGCTCTTAGTATGGGTTTGTTGATTAAAGCAACGAAAGTATTGCCCATTGGTACTGCCTATGCAATATGGACAGGTATTGGAGCCGTGGGAACGGTACTGTTGGGGATTTTGGTTTTTAAAGAACCCGCCACGTTTTGGAGGATGTTTTTTATATTTACGTTGGTTGGCTCTATTGTGGGGTTGAAAGTTGTATCACCTTAAATTTCAAAAATGAATATTTCAAAAGCATTGGCAGAAAGATTAAGAGAAGTTATCCTTAATGGCACCTGGATTGCCAATACTAACTTTAAGGATCAATTGGAGGATGTTTCTGTTGAAATGGCTACAAAAACGAATGGCAATTGGAATTCACTGGCAGCATTAACGTTTCACATTCATTATTATATCAAGGGCATTTTGGAGGTATTTGAAGGCAAACCTCTATCCATTAGAGATAAATTTAGCTTTGATATCCCGCCTTTACAAAACGATGAGAAGTGGCAAGTCTTAAAAGAATCGCTATGGAGTGATACTGAGATGCTAGCCCAATGCATCGAAAGGTTTCCAGAAGAAAATTGGAGCCAAGCTTTTTGTGATGAAAAATATGGTAGTTACTATCGAAATATTGATGGATTGATTGAACATGCCTATTATCATTTGGGACAGGTGGTGTTCATCAAGAAAATAATGATATGAATTGAATAATTAGATACTAAAATGTTGTATTTTAGTAGCTTCATGAAAATTTAAAAAATGAAAAGAATTTTACTTTTATTCCTTTTTGTTCTATCGTTTGAAGTTCATACACAAGAATATGCATTGATTCCTGAAAGTCATAAGAAACATCCTGAACTGAAACAAAGTGAACCACTTTTTCCCACTCAAGCACTTGCTTATGAACTGATTCACGAACGTACTGCTTTTTCCAAAACGTTTTTACATCAAAACCGCACCAAAACCAAAGCAGTCTCTTCCACTCCAATACATTATGAAAAAGAGGGTATGTGGATGACTATTGACTATGCATGGAATGTTGAAAATGGACTTTATTCATTTCCGAAACAGGCCTCATATTTAGAGTTTCATTCGCAACAAAACTTTCTGCAATTGATAAGTGATTCTGGAAAAATGCTTCAAATAGGTAGAGAAAGAAGTATCGAAATTTTTGATATTCATAATACTATTATTGGTATAATTCCTCAAAATATTAATAGTCAAGTCGCACTGGAAAACGCAAACCATATTACTCAAAAAAACATATTTCCGGGTGTAGATTTTCAAGTGGCTGCTCATCCTAGTTTCTTTAAAACACAGTATATTCTGGATTCAAAAGAAAGTATACCTTCTCATGCTCATCGGATAATGTGGACTGAAAACATCGAGCTTCCCAATGGTTGGACACTCACGGCTGAAAAAAATGAACTTGGCAAAACGAGTACGTTATTCATATTAGATGAACGCGGAACTATTCAATATCGTTGGCATCAAGCAGTGGCCTCAGACCAAAGTGAGGTAAATTTGAAGTTTGCACATCAAAGACCTGTTAAAGAACTTGAATATCATTTAAAATCTTTAGGTGTAAATCAATATCAAATCTCCATTGAAATAGATGCCTATTGTTTACTAGATAATGAGCGACTGTATCCTGTGGTGATAGACCCTGTAGTTACAACAGAAAACCTCGATGCAGTTCCTTCTTGTT
>JBKBOP010000128.1:0-5308 GCA_046293575.1 Flavobacterium sp.
GTAGAAATTTTATTCCTATTGTTTTACTAATTAGTGTTTTTTTAGGTTGTAAAAACGATAAATCTGTTGACGCACTGGAAGTCATTAAACCAGAAATTGTGGATACTTTTTTTAAAGTGAGCGTCGAATTTATTGCCAATCAAGACGATGATTTTAGTCTTTTTTACACAGATGACGGCTCTACTAATTTTTTAATTCCACCAATTTGGAAAGGGGTTAAAGGTCAAAGCGACATTCAAAGAATAGACTACTACCTTCCTGAAGAAGTATTTCCATCACAATTAAGATTGGATTTTGGACTGAATAAAAATCAAGGAGATATTATTTTGAAGAATGTAATTCTTGAGTATATGGGCAATAAAAAAGAAATTAGCGGATCGGAGTTAGGATTGTATTTTAGACCAGATACCAGCAAATGTAGTTTTGATGCTGCTTCTGGTGTCATAAAAGCAGTATATGTTGATGGGGTAAGACAATATCCTTCTTTATATCCATTTGAAAATGTACTTGGACCTGAAATTCTAAAAATAGCAGGTATCAATTAAAATTAAAAGGTGTAATGAATTGTAAAATTTGTCAAAGTCCAACGATAAAGGTATTTACAGCAAAGGTTTTGTATAAATATGATGTGTCTTATTATCAATGCCCAAATTGTAGATTTGGACAAACTGAAACACCCTATTGGTTAGAGGAAGCTTATAAGAGCTCGATGAACATTTCTGATACGGGAGTTATGCATCGTTCTTATGTGATGAGTAAAGTGGTTACCTCTTTGCTTTTTTTTGTATTTGGGTCTAAAGGAAAATACCTTGATTATGCAGGTGGATATGGTGCTTTCACAAGAAGAATGAGGGATGTTGGATTTGACTTTTACTGGAACGATCCTTATACCCAAAACGTTATGGCAAGAGGCTTTGAAGGTGCTTTAGATCAACAGTATCAAGCTGTAACCACCTTTGAAAGTTTTGAGCATTTTGAAAACCCTCTTGAGGAAATTGACAAAATCCTTGCTTTAACCGATACTATAATTTTAACTACTGATACATTTCCACAGGATGCTCCAGCTCACAAAGATTGGTGGTACTACGGTTCTGAGCATGGACAGCATTTGGCATTCTACGCTAAGAAAACCTTTGAATATATCGCTTCATCAAGAGGACTTTATTATTTCAATACCAGAAATGTTCATGTGTTAACTAAGAAAAAACCAGGCGTTTTAAGTCAATTGTTTTTTCGATTACCGTTTAAAAAGCATTTGTTATATTTAGGGTATTATTTAGCCAAACCCTTTTTAAAGTCAAAGTCCATGTCTGACATGAATTCTTTTTATCATTAGTACACGAGATAAAAAAGTTCAAAAGACACCCACCCTATAATGAGGTTCATTACCAAAAAAAGAAAGATAGATTTTTCCTTATACGGAGTTAGTCAATTAATAAACCTTTTGGCTCCTGTACTTTTATTACCTCATATCGTGAACGTTTGCGGAGAATCAGGTTTGGGGAAGGCCGGTGTGGGTTTTTCCATTGCTCTTATCTTAAACTCGGTCATTGACTATGGTTCTTATGTTTTGGGCGTAAGAGAGATTTCCATTAATCGAGATAACCGTGATAAACTGAACAAACTGTTCTTTGCCATTTATAGTGCCAAAACGTATTTGCTAATTGGTGTTACGGTCTTCTATCTAGTTTTGATTTCAACTATTCCCTACTTCAATCAAGAGTTTGCCTTATACCTCTTGAGTTTTGCCATTGTGATAGGTCAGTTTTTAAACCCTGCTTGGTTTCTTCAAGGGGTTGAAAACTTTAAATGGTTGTCGTTTATGACCATTTTTTCAAAACTATTTTACATTTTCGGAGTATTGTTTTTTGTTTCCTCTATTGATGATTATGTATATGTCAATCTATCTTTTGGACTAGGAATGATTCTTTCGAGTCTCTTTGTAATTGGGCTTATCATAAAAAAATATAAATTCCAAAGAGGTCGGTTTGATTTTATCAGAGGCAGAAAAATAATCAAAGAGGAATTCTCTTTTAGTTTGTCTCAGTTTTTTTTATCGGTGCACCAATACATTCCCATTTTTATTGTAAGTGTGGTGTTGGGAGATGCTGCCTCTGGTATTTATAAGATCATCGATCAAGTCCTTTCTGTTTTTAAAACCTATCTTAATATGGTGTTTTATTTCTTATATAGTAATATTTGCAATGAAATCAACCTTAATATTAAAAACGGAATAAAAACGTGGTTTAAATACAACTTATTAAGTCAGTCTTTTCTATTCATCCTCATGGTGACTTGTTTTGTTTTCGCAGAAAAAATCATGATGTATATCACCAAGAATGTTGAAGATATTGAAGGTCATGTCGTGTTGTTTCAATGGAGCTTACTGATTGTTTTTATTTTGTCTTTTTCTGCCCCACTCAAGCAATTGGTTTTTGCCTTTCAAAAAAGCAAAGCGTATGTTAGAATTACGATTATAGCAACCTTTGCCAATATTTTTCTACTATTTTTTCTCACAAACGCCTATGATTTATTTGGTGCAATAGTGGCAAGTATAATCATTGAAACTTTAGTTTTGATTACCTTCGCCATTATCTTGAAAGAAAAATTATCTCCAAATCCGTTTTTCAATGAAGTTTAAACTTGGAAAACCAATTTTTTACGATTTTTTGCTTGCACTTTGCATTATTGTACCTTATGTAAACGTGTTTGAATTAACTACGATGGTTTGGGGTCTCACCATGTTACTCACCCTTAAGAAAAAATATTCTTTTTCAGTTATTCAATTTATTATTCCTTTGGTATTGGTTTTTGTGATTTCCTTTTTTTCTGGAATTTTTGAAAACTATATTTTCTATAATAAAATTCGAGATATTGCTTATTTGCTAAAGCCTATTATTGGTATTTTATTGGGGTATCAATTGTGCAGAGCTCATCAAATAAACCCGATGAAAACCCTCATCAATATCGGTTTAATCATTGCGGTATACCATCTAATTCAGGTTGTTTACGGCATCACTTTTTTCAGAATACGACATATTCATGATTTACGATATTTTGCGGGTTATTTTAGTGATTATGAGGCCTACGCTCTCGTCATTTTAATGTTTCACAAAAGATTTGGTATTACCTATACACAAAAGCAGTATTTGTTGTATTTAGCTATTTTAGGGTCTTCGGTTCTTTTCTATATGTCCCGAACTAACTTTCTTCAAGTAGGGATATTAGCTTTTGGAATATTGGGATATTATAAGCTCTCTACAAAATCAATTAAAATCGTTTCGATATTCGTTTTGGGAACAATACTAGTCTATTCTGCTTTGTTTCAGATGAACCTTTCGAGAAATGGAAGTGGTCTTGAAGCATTGTTATTTAAAATCAAAAACGCTCCCATAGAGGCCTTTAAAACAAAAGTAAATAAGCATAACTGGCAAGATTTTAATGATAACTTTAGATCCTATGAAAACATCATTACTGTGAGACAAGTTGAAGCGGGTGGAACTTTGAATGTTTTGTTTGGAAAAGGAGTGGGGTCCACGGTGGATTATGGTTTAAAAATGTTAACCAATGATGGGACTTATATCCGACATGCTCCTATACTTCATAATGCCTATGCAACTATTTTTTTAAAATCGGGTTTGCTAGGACTTTTAATCAGTTTTTATTTTCTAACCCTTTTTTGGAAAAAATCCATTCATTCAGATGAAGTTATAACATCGTTAGACAAGCTATTTGTAGCTAGCGGTGTTTTCTTGATTCTAGCTAACTGGGTACTACTTGGAATCTATTTAAAGCTAGATAATAAAGCCATTATTTTTGGGTATCTTTTAGCCTATAGACATTACTTAATATCCAATCAAAAAGTGAATGAAAAGTAAAAGTATTTTGGTTGATTGCCATGTTTTTGATGGAGGTTTTCAAGGGTCTAGAACCTATATTGAGGGGTTGTATAAAGAGTTTATTTCTTTCAAAGACGTGAACTTTTATTTCGCTGCACAAGACATTGAAAACTTAAAAAAGATATTTGGTAATGAGTCCAATGTGCATTATGTTAAGCTTCGATTTAAGAACAAATACCTGAGATTACTTTACGATTTCCCAGCAATCATTAGAAAACACAAAGTTGAATATGCCCATTTTCAATATGTCACTCCTTTTTTAAAAGGATGTAAGTTTGTTACCTCGACACACGATGTTTTGTTTTTAGATTATCCTGAGTATTTTCCTTGGGGCTATAGAATTAGTAAAAAATGGTTGTTTTATCTATCAAGCCTTAGATCTGATTTTGTTTTTACGGGTTCGCTTTATTCGAAACTGCAAATTCAAAAACATTTTAAGATTGAAAATGTGTTCCATACTCCCTATGGTATTCAGTCTGTTTTTTTTGAACCTTATGACAAAGAACAGGTTCAAAATGAAGTTTTTGAAAAGTATGGTTACAAGGATTTTATCGTGTTTGTTTCCAGACGCGAACCAAGAAAGAATCATTTAGCCTTGCTTAAAACATTTGTGGAGTTATCTCTATTTACTCAATATTGGTTAGTTTTTATTGGTGATAAAGATTTAAACTACAAAGAATTTGACGAGTATTACGAATCATTGAATGAGTCAGTAAAGACAAAAATAATAACACTTGAAAAGTTGCCCTTTTTAGAAATGGTTTCTTTCATTAGGGCTTCGAGACTTTGCGTTTATCCTTCAAAAGCTGAGGGATTTGGCTTACCACCTTTGGAATCTGCAGCGGCTCGAGTCCCTACTATTTGTTCCAATACCACCTCAATGGGGGAATTTGATATATTATCTGAAAGCTTAGTTGACCCTTATAATCTAGAAGAGATGAAGTTAAAGATGACTGAAAAACTAAGTGAATTAGATTTAAGCCAACTCAATAGAACTTCAAATTTGATTCAGGAAAAGTATAATTGGAGTGCTATTGCTAAACAGTATTATGACATATTATTTAAAGATGCATGAACATTAGGTCAACGCATTATTTATAATTATTTTTAGCCCTTTAAAAATACTAATGAAAGCAGCAATTATTACAGGAATTACAGGCCAAGATGGAGCCTATTTAGCAAAATATCTTTTAGAATTGTCGTATAAAGTGTATGGAACTTATAGAAGATCTAGTTCTTTAAATTTTTGGAGAATTCAAGAATTGGGAATTTTTGAACACGAAAATTTACACCTTAAGGAGCACGACTTAAACGATATTACTAGCAGTATAAGGTTAATCAGCGAAATCAAGCCTGATGAGGTTTATAATTTGGCGGCTCAAAGCTTTGTGGGTGTTTCTTTTGAGCAA
>JBKBOP010000129.1:0-5283 GCA_046293575.1 Flavobacterium sp.
TTGGTTATTCACTTTTTAAATGTGTGGTTATGGAATCAAAGTATCTTTATTTGAATGTTCCTTCACTATTGCAGTTGGATGGGAGCGATTTATTGATTGAGGAGCGTCAGTTGCCTTATGGTCGGCAGCGTGTGCCTTTGAAGTCTTTGGGTATGCTGTGTGTGCATCATCAGGAGGTGGCGGTGCCATTTGGGGTAATGGATGCCCTGGAGGAGCATCGGGTGTTGGTATTGCGAATGGATGGCCGGATGCGGTGTTTTGATCCGTATTATTACGATATGCAGCTTTCTCGTGCGAGGGAATTACAGATGCAATTGAAGTTTTCTTTGTCGTTACGGTTGCGTTTGTGGCGGCAGGTAATGCAGGAGATGCTTCATAATCAATATGCGGTATTGCAAGTGATGGAACTGCTTACTCCTGAAATTCAGGTCTATTATGAAGAGCGTATTGGTCAGACTAATTTTGGGAATTATCATCGCTGTTTGGAGCAGTATGATCGTTTACTGGATTTGTCGCCTATTCGGAGTGTTCCAGAGACTAAGGGGTTGTTGCAATTGGGTAGAACACTGTTGAAGTTGATGATTTGTGCTTTTTTGAATAAGTCAGGGGTGGACTCTAGTCTGGGTTGGTTTGGGGATGCCGATGCGGCCCGCACCTTGTCTTTGACAGATACGCTTGCGTTAAGTTTGATGCCGCTGATGGATTTTTTGATTTTACAGTCGTTTCAGGTTTCTGATTATATCTCCTTGGGTCCGGAGAGTTATCCAACGGTATTGATGGAGGTCTTGCCTACCGAAATACCCACCAAGAACGGAACGCTCCCGTTGAAGGAGTTGGTGGCTCGGCAGGCGGAGGGATTATTGGATTGTTATTTGGGTATGGAAAAGACGTTGCCCCCTACTCTGTTTTGTGCTGTTTGAGGCGGTATTTTTTTGCTTTGGTTTGATTGTTAAGTCCTTTTCCGATGTTTTTTTGACTTTTTTAACACCGTTTAACGTTGTATTTTGTTGTTTTGTCGAACGTCATGTAAGAATTATCCAAAAATTCGGTTCAGAAAAAAGAGGTTTTCATTGATAAAAATGCAATTAATTTTAATTTATTAGTATCATTATTGAGAAATCCTCAAAAATTTAAGATTTTCATAAAATAGCTGTAAGACTGTGAGAAATGGTGCTATATCTTTGACCCATACGTTCTTACCAAATCCCTAATCTATTTTATTCACTTAATTCTATTTATTATGAACCGTACTCAAGAATCTAAAAACACGATGTTTTTAGTTGTTCAGGACTTTATTAATGGTTCTGACCCGGTTATTTTGGCTTTAATGCCAGATTTTGCTAGTACTTATGCTCAGTATGAAACTGAGGTGAAGTATTTACAGGATTGTTTACGCGAGCAAAAATCTTATTTAAGAGGGTATCGCGAAGAGAAAGACGAACACAAGGAAAAGATGGCCGATGCAGTCTTTTTTGTGTCGCAACGTGTTAAATCGTATGCGTGGGCCATAGGTGATTCTGTTTTGATGCGAAAGGCCTCAAAGACCAAGGCTGGCATTCTTAAGTTGCCAGACACGGTTGCCTCTGCTTATGCTGATGAGATTTTTCAGCACGCCACGACTCATTTGGCTGCTTTGGCACCTTATGGTGTTGATGCGGCTGCGATGACTCGTCTTCAGGATTCTATTGTGGCGTATAATGAATGGATTCCAAAGACCCGTTCGAGTATTGTGAATCGTAAGTACTTTACCGATGAGATCAGAAAGGTCATCAAGAAGATTGATGGCTTGTTGTTTGGTCTGGACACGATGGTTCTTGCTTTGGAGTCGCTTCACGCGGAATTTGTGAAGAATTATTTTGATTCTCGTATTATCGTGAACAATGGTTACCGCAAGTTATCGCTACGCGGTGTTGTGGTGGACGAAATGGGTCTTCCAATTTTGAAGGCTACGGTGAAATTGCCTACGTTGGATATCACTACGCAAACGACCGCTAAGGGTATGTTTGAGTTGCGAGGTATCAAAGGAGGTATGTATCCTGTTACTGTAGAGCAGTTTGGTTTTGAATCGCACAAGGAAGTTGTTGCGATTGTATCGAACGAGCGTACTGATATTAAAGTAACTCTCAAGGCTTCGGCTGATGTTGCGGTTGCTTCTTAGTAATTATTTTCAGGTAATGAACGTGAAAAGGCACCTCCGGTTGGGGGTGTTTTTTTTTAGAAGCGGGAAGATGGAAGCGGGAGATTGCATCTGGTGGGCTCTAATCCAACATCTTCATCAAGAAGCATATTTGCAAGAAAAAACATGATTAACGTGTGTTATGAGTCAAAAATTTGTATATATTTGATGATATTTATTAGTTAGCCTTTATTTTAAAATGACCGAGACAGTAATGACATATATAAAGGGCGATTTAACCGAAAAAGGGTTTTGTCATATCCAAAACAAGACTGAAGAAGAATTGAAAGAAATACTCTCTCAACTTGGAAACGTGATTAACGAAACTGATGTAATAGCCAATTCTGAAAGTAAAAGTCTTGTAACGTCAGACAAGTATCTTGACTTTCATACGGACAATCATTTGGCGAAATACATTTTATGGCATTGTAAAAAACAAGCCGAAAAAGGTGGACATTCAATGTTGTGTGATGCAGAAAAAGTCTTTGCACAATTGACCGAAGATGAAAAATTGGCTCTTTCAAAAATTCATGTTTACGAACACAAAATGTTTCCTGAAAATCGAAACTCAAATCCGATAGTAAGAGAGGTTTATGGACAACGTAGATTTTACTATTCATTTTGGTTAGCACGAGAAAAATATCGTGAACTTCCAGTCTTTAATAAATGGCGGGACTTAATACAGAACTCAACTCACGTAAAATTACGACTTGAAGAAAACGATATTTTGGTCATTGATAATCACAGAATTTTTCACGGTAGAACAGAAATCATTGGCGAACGAAACTTAAAACGTTATTGGCTTAATCCAGAATTTGAGCCAACCAAAACTTTGTATTCTCAAACTTAAAAATTCAATAAATATGAAAGCGACAGTAATTCACACAGCATCAAATTTAATTTTTCCAGACCCAATTAGTCAGGAACGAATTTCTTTTTTAATCAATATAAAAGGAATTGCACCGGAAGTGGCAGAATTGGACTTTGAATTAATGAAACAGAAGTTGCAAGACCCAGAAGAAGGAATGGGTTGGTCAGCGGAACAAGTTGACAGTGCAGAGATTGAATACAAAAGATATTTAAATCTTTGTATGGTATATGGCAAAGGAATTGTTCCTAATAAAATTATGGATCAAACTTGGCACTATCACATTTTGGACACAAGGTCGTATCATAAAGATTGCGACAAACTCTTTGGTGGATATATGCACCACTATCCATATTTCGGAATGCGTGGAGAACAAGACGCTGAAGATTTGAAAAATTCTTTTGAAAACACTAAAGACTTGTATCTTGATTTGTTCGGAGAAGAAATGGCGAGAGACGAACACAACAAGTGTTGGCACGACTGTGAAAATAGATGCTGGAATGCCTGCCCTTCTGACAAATAGAGTAAAAAAAACAAAGGCTAACATCACCTATACGCAAGCAGGGGTTTCGTGCTTCGTAGGACAGGAAAGTGATAAATTTAAGGTTCAGTTCTTCGTAGGAAGTTCAGTGGTTGAAATCCCTGCCTGCGTATAGCTGAGAACCGTTAATAACAAATTTAATTAAACGAAAAATGAAAAAAATTATTAGTTTAAGCTTACTATTTATTTTCACAAGTTTTTTTGCCCATGCACAAGATGTCAGTTACAAAAACATTAATTTTAAATACAAAAAAGGATTTCTTGTTGTTAATAATCAGAATGTTCTTAAATTGAAATATTCTGCAGGCTATACCAATTTCTATGATTTAAATACTGGAGAAGAAATAATGTATATTTATTACAATGATAATGAAACTAGTTCATACAGAGATGACGATTATATTAAAGTTTACTTTACAAAATCTAAAAAGTCATTAGAAACTAAACTACACCATAGAATACTTATGGAGAAACTTATAAATGAAAAAGTCTTGAAATCTGATTGGACTCTTGATGAAGATCTAATAGGAGATTTTATTGAAAAATATGATGAAAATTTTACTGAAAGAACGAGAAGGTAAATTAAAAAATCTGTTGTTGCTCTCCGCCTACGCTGCCCCCTCGCTCCCACCCCCCGACCATTCGGGGGCATCTGGTGGGATCTAAATCCTACGCTCCCCCAGACGTCCTAGCCATATGAACGGCCGTCCGAACGATATGATCAGGCGTCCGAACGGTATGAATAAGCCATTCCTTTAACTTGCCTTAACATTTCTTTAACCGACCACGCAGTTTCTTTAATTTCCCATTAACATTTCTCCTAAAGACTTAAAATTAAAACTGAACACTAATAGCTGAATACTGAACAATAATCAACACCACTTACGAAAAAAACCCGCAACCCGCAACCTTCCAACCCGCAACCGCCCATTCCGTTAAAAAAAACCATATCACAAACCACCCCAACCTGCATTTTTACTACTTTTGACAAAAAATTAAAGGATTGAAAAACTGCTTGATTTTAATGCTTTTGTGGATGGGAATGTTCTCGAACGCCCAGAACAAAAAAATCATTATCGAATTCTCCGAATTTGCTGATCGCAATCAAACCGAAATCCCCGATGCTGTGCTACTTACCGGTAACGTAAGGGCTAGTCATGACGGGGCCATCCTTTATTGCAACAAAGCCTATTGGTTTACCAAAGAAAACTACATCAAAGCCTACGGCAATGTGCGGATGGTTCAGGGTGACACCATCACCATGACCTCCACCTACGCTGAATATAACGGTGAAAGCAAACTCGCTTATGCACAAGGGAATGTGGTCATGCAATCGCCTTCTTCTACGCTACGCACCGAAACCTTTTACTTTGACCGCAACAAACAACTGGCGTATTATGTCAGCGGTGGCACCATCACTGATGAAGACAATGTGTTGAAAAGCATCGCAGGAACCTATGTCGTGCCCCGAAAAATGTACCAGTTCCGGCGGGAAGTGGTCATCACCAACCCAAAATACATCATCAAATCGAATCACTTGGATTACTATGAAAACGTGGGTCATGCCTATCTTTTTGGTCCTTCGACCATCACCAGCGAGGAAAACTTTATTTACACTGAAAAAGGATTTTACGACACCAAAAAGAACCTATCGCATTTTGTCAAAAACTCCTATATACGATACAATAACCGGCTCAT
>JBKBOP010000130.1:0-5170 GCA_046293575.1 Flavobacterium sp.
GGCAAAACTCATTATATCGTCCGTAAGCTCCTCATAGGTCAGTGGACGGTTTAGGTGTCGAAGGCGTTTAATTATTAGGTCTTCCCAGATAGGTTTGGGTCCAGTTTTTTGTTTCCGTTTTGATTTTACTGGTTTTAAGTTTGCTTTCTGAGTCTCTTTTCTGGATTTCTGGATTTCTTTTTCAGATTTTTGATTTTCAATTATTTCAGTTGGCTTTACTTGTTCTGTTTGTTCTGAAATTATTTGAATCTGAATTGATTGTCCATTGTGGTCCAATTTGTCCAGTACGCTCTTGATATGTCTTAGCTTTTTTAAAGTCTTTTCAAGTTCTTCTTGATAAAACTGTCTCATGTCAGCAATATCTGTCTCAGGAAGTTTAATTGTCTCCATTTGTATTCCGTTTTTTTGGTAATAGACAAAGGTAATAAAATTCTAAAAACTTGCCACGGAGACTACCATTGCACCCAACGTTTTGCGGCTTGGCGTAGTGGCGGAATTTTAGCACAAAAGTTCAATCGAAGAACTGCACTTGAACCTACCACAAAACTGTCATACGAAGCACTGAACCCGCCATTACGCCAAACCGCTGTTAGCTGCTGCCCTTCTGTCTTTCGTCCTGATTGTCTGTCGGTTGTGCGGTGGGACAGACACACTCTTTGCCAAGTTTTGGCTTGCGTGTTGGCTTGTGCGACTTGGCAATGTGTGTGGCTGTGTAGCGTTGGCATATTAGTTCTGTTCTTGTTTTATTGCGTCTTCGATTATTTTGTTTATTTCTTGTTGCTTTTCTTCGATTTGTTGGTCAATTACTTTCTGCTCGTCAAGTTTAGTTTTGATAGCTTTAACTATGTCGGCTTGTTGTTTCTCATCCCAATCTGGAATAGGAAACTCCTTTATTTGGCTTGGGAAAATGTTAGTATTGTTTCCAAGTCCTTTTTTGTGAGTGTAAACGAGATATTGAAAAAAGTCACTTCTGAAATAGTAGTAAGCACACAAAGGGGCAAAACCTGTTAATCTTATTCTTTGCGTGAAGTCTGCAAAAATTCCGTTTATATCTTCGTCTTCAATTAGAGCAACTTTCCCGATAGTTCCTTCTCCTGAACGAGCTAAAAGAATGTCACCTTTCTTTACTGTCTTGTTTACATTACTTAAAGCATAGTCTTCTGAAACCTTTTTACAATCTTCAGGGTCAAATGCCCAAGTTTTAATGTTTGACATAGCGATATAGAAAAATTCGCCTTCTTCGTCATAGTCGCTTGGTGAAACGCTTTTACCTAATACAATTGGTTCTGTAATAAAATCCTTTATTCTCTTGTTCGTTTTACCTTCTAAGAAGCTCTGTAAATATCTACCTGCTTTATTATGAAAACGAATACCCATTCTACAATCAATATTATTTGCAAATTTCGATATGGTTGATGGATATGTTTTTTCTTGCTTTATCTTTTCAAATTCTTTCCAATTGAAATTGAGAGTTTCGCCTAAAATTCTATTAACTATAGTTACAGGCGATATTACTGTCTTTTTAAGTTCAGCTATCTCATTTTCAATTGGTGTTATATTCTCCAAAAGGTTGTTTTGTTGAATAATATCAGAGGGTAAAAAAATTGGTAACTCTCTTAAATATGTTTTTGATAAGTTTTTTTGAGTTTTACCCGTCTCAGTAGCTCTAAAGTATTTTTGAATTGTTTTACTGTTTAAGTAATAAACTAAAAGGCGAGGGTTTAATCTTTCTTTATCAACCTTAAATTTTGACAAGTAGTGTGAAAGTGTAAGTTGAATATCTTCAACTAAATTTTCAAAATAAAATGCAGTTCCACAATTTGCTGAAATTGCAACAACAATGTCTCCGACATCAATTTTAAATTGACTTAACGCAACACCCTTTTCTTCTGTGATATATATAGGGTTATCTAAACTTAATTCTCCATTCTTAATATTTCTAACTACCAAATGAATATATTCTGTTGGGTCGCCATTTTCAGAATAATCTGCCTTGGTAATCGGTTGTCCTGTTTCAAAGTTTGAAACATAGTTTTTAAGAAACCGATTACTTTTTCCAACTGTTTTGTTGAAATCCAAGAAATCAATATCACACCTTAAATATTGATCTGAATTAAGGGCTGAAAGCTTTGTTTTAAAACTGATTATTCCCATATTACTTCTTTTCTTATGTTGTCTAATATGGTTTGCAAGGCAGTAGTTCTTAAAACAATGTCATCACATTTGTAACGAGAAAGCACACCATTTTTGAAATGATTAATAAGCTCTGTGTCAGTTCTTTCAATGTATTCATCTTTTAAAGTATCATCGTTATAGAACTTTTTGAAAATGGAAATAACTTGAGCTTTTTCTGTTTCTAATAATTCAATTTTGAAGGTTAGATTTTCAATTTCACTATTTAGCTTTTCAACTTTCTTTTTTAACGCTTCGGTTTCTTTATCTGCATTCTTCTTTTCAACTGCTTCAAGTTCTTTTTTGCTTTCAGCTAATAAATCATTCAAAATCTTAATGTCCTTATCGTATGTTGCAATTATGGCTTTTGTGTCAATTTGAAATGGAGCAAATTCTAAATCATAAAGGTCGTTAGGCATTGGGTTTTCACCCCGTTTAGTTCTTTTATAACCCACATTACCGGCTTCTGCCATAAAAATATCGTAATCCATTTCTTTGGCTACTTCACCAAAAACCCACCAAGCATTATAAAATCCAAATACATTAGTTTCTTTTTCAAATTTTGAAATGCTATCAATCTCTTCTTTATATTTTGTCAAAAGTTCTTTTGGAGATAGTTCTACATCTTCTGGGGTCAAGTAGTCTTTTAGGAAACGTTCAATGTTTGCTTTTATATTGTCTGTATTGTTTTTTTCAATGTCTTCAACTACATCCTTTGCCCACTTTTTATTTAGTTTTTCTTCGTTTACGAAATACTTAAAGTAGTCAGTTACTCTTGTTTTTAGCAAACTCCATTCTTTTCCATATTTGTCCCATACTTCATTCCACTGCTCTACTTGCTTTTTGGTTTTCTTTTGAGCAAATAGTAAGCTTGTTTTGGTAGAAGTGAATGGTTCAAATGTTATTTGAGGTAAACTAACAATTGCCTTTACATTAAAATACTTGAATAAAAATAGTCGGATATATTTGTTTTCGGTTGTGTCAAAGACACTCTCAGGTAGAACAACTCCTAATCTGCCACCTTCTTTAAGAAGTTGGTAGTATCTTTCAAGGAATAAATTTTCAGAGTTCTTTTTATCACCGAAGACAAAAGCGTTTTTTACTTCTCTTTGGGTTTGAGTGTCTAAGTCAACGCTAAAAGGTGGGTTGCTTATAGCAACATCAAATTTTGCGTTAACTTCTTTTTCGTTGTATAAAGGTTCTGGGTTAGCTGTTTCTAAATAGTTTGGTGATGTTTCCTTAATATAAAAACGGAAAGGAAGTAAGCCGTCTTTTACAAAAATATTTGTTGAGCCGTCTCCGTGTAAAATCATATTGACTTTTGAAGCCGTTCCTAAATCAAAGTTTATTTCAGAGCCATATAAATATTCTCTTGCCCATTTGTTCTCAGCATAATCAGGTGTAAAAAGCTCTTCAAATCGCTGTTTGATTTGTCGGCTTGATTTGATTTTATCCTTTTGCTTGTATTTTACTTCTTTGGTTATCAGCTTCATTGCTTCAACCAAATATGTTCCGCTTCCTGCTGACGGGTCAATTATTAAAGGCAATTCTCTGTCATTGTTAAGGCGGTCAATGGCTAATTTGTCAAGCTGTAATGCGTATAGTAAAAAATTTACTATTGGAGTAGGTGTGAAAAACTGCCCTTTATTCTGTTTGAAACCGTCTCTTGTGATACTTTCAAAGAAATCTCCAAGTATGTCTTTACCGTCTAAAGAACTACGCCCTTCTAAAAATGAAAAACTTTCTAATGCTTGAACGGTGTAAATGAGTTTATTTAAAGGGAATTTGTTTCTATTTATGATGTTGTCGTCATCTATTTTTTGTTGTTCAGAAACATTGAGTTGTTCTTTTAATGCTCTCTTGTAAAGGTTGTTTATTCTGTCATAAACTTTGGATGCTCCTTCAATATTATTTCCGTATTGGTAAATCTGAAAATCATATTCTTGTCCGTCTTCTTTCTCGTATTCGTCTTGAATTTTGGCAAGTATAATGTTTACAAGGGAATAGAATATTTCACTGTCATTTGTTCCACCGCCACCCCAAAGAACATTATGAAGATTTGTTCCCAAACCTTCAATCTCTTTACGATTTATCTTTGTTCTTAAATCGTGTTTTTCGTCACCTTTTATAAGTGGTTGTTTCTTTGGTTCACCGTAACCTGCGGTTATTTCTGTTCCAATTGAAATAAACCCTTCACTTTCCCAATCAGAGTAGTTTCTATATTTATCAAAGTCAATAATTATTGCCTTGTCTAAAATGCCTTCGTCTTGAAGGTCGGCTGTATAGTAGACCAAATATTTAACTTTGGTTTTAAAGTCTTTTTCTTCAGCTTGTGCTAATGAGAATAGCTGACCTTCAATTTCTGATTTGTCCTTTTCAAATTTGTCTGGTGCTTTGGCTTCAATAAAAAAGAATGGATTACCTTCATCGTCCTTTACAATTATGTCAATTCTTGGGGTCAGTTTGCCGTGTCCTGCCTTTACAGAATATTCTTTTTCAACTTCTATGTTTTCAGGTTTGTAGTCAAGTTCATTTACCAACCTGTCAATGAGGAAAGCTCTTACTATTTCTTCGTCACCTGTCAAAGATTTTAAAACTCTGTGAAGTTTTATTTTTTCTGAATACTGAACAGTCGATTTATCAATGTTGATTTTGGTAACACTGTTTTTCTGTTTATGTAGTCGCTGTTCAATTAATTCTTTCCAATCCTTCATTCTTTATGTCTCTATTTTTTATGTTGTCAAAGTTAGTTTTATAAGTCGGTAGGTCTGTCTGTGCGTTGGCAAAAAAATGGCTCTTTTGGTTTTTTGAGCGTTGGCTCGTGTGTCGGAAAAAACCAAATGTGCCATTTGTGCGGTGGGCTTTTTTGTCCTTTGTCTGTTCGTTAATTTTTGCACTGTCGTTGTCTTTTAGGGTTGCAGCTAACGTTTTGCAGATTTGCGTTCGGGCGGGTTTTTAAGCACCACACTTGATACGAAGAACTGCACTTCAATTATAC